>CACZQT010000359.1 GCA_902783295.1 uncultured Lachnospiraceae bacterium | reverse complement strand
TTTCAATGCTCTGCCCGTATTTCGTGCCTGTCCCATATGAAAAACCCCTTGACAAAGGGAGCGAGTTAGATTTAAAATATCGTAGTAAACCTAAACTAACCATTTGTGTTTTCGGGAAACAATAATGTACCTGTGTTTCCTCAAAGCATTCTTATCACACATTCTATGCCCGACGCAGCAAAAACATCGTGAAAGAGGCAGTCATGACACTGAAAGAACTGGAAATCGGAAAACCTGCGGTTATTACCCGTGTCGGAGGAGAAGGGGCCCTGCGGCAGCATTTTCTTGATATGGGGGTCATTCCGGGTGCGCAGGTTTCTATCGTGAAATATGCGCCTATGGGAGACCCCATGGAGCTTCTGATCCACGGTTACGAACTGACCCTTCGGCTGGACGATGCCGCCAAAATCGAAGTCGACACTAATCTTTCCGCTGAAGAAAACGCTGAAAAAGAACGCAGCGCACACTCTCAGGCATCTTCTGTCTCCGGAAAGAAAAGCGGAAAATCCAATGCTTCCGTCCATCCGGGGCTGGGCGAAGGCGGAAAATACCATCCCAAGGGCAGCGGCGAGCCTCTCCCGGAAGGAACTGTTCTGACTTTTGCTTTGGTCGGAAACCAGAACAGCGGCAAGACCACTCTGTTTAATGCCATGACCGGGGCCAACCAGCACGTCGGCAACTTCCCCGGCGTCACCGTAGACCGCAAGGACGGCGTGATTAAAGGCCATCCGAACACGCTGGTTACGGATCTGCCCGGCATCTATTCCATGTCGCCCTACAGCAGTGAAGAAATCATTTCCCGGAACTTTGTGCTTCAGGAGAAGCCGCGGGCAATTATCAACATTGTAGACGCCACCAATATCGAAAGAAACCTCTATCTCACCATGCAGCTGCTGGAGATGGGGATTCCCATGGTCATTGCCCTCAACATGATGGATGAGGTAGCGGCTAATGGCGGGACCATCGATGTCAATACGCTGGAAGAAGGCCTTGGCGTACCGGTCGTCCCGATTTCTGCTGCCAAAGGACAGGGGATCCGCGAGCTCATTGACCATGCAGTACATGTAGCTTACTATCAGGAAAAACCCCGCCGGCAGGATTTCTGCGGGGAGAAGGACCACGGCGGTGCCGTGCACCGCTGTCTGCACGCCATCATCCATCTGATTCAGGACCATGCGGATGAAGCCGGCCTGCCCGTCCGTTTTGCAGCCAGCAAGATCATCGAAGGAGATTCTCTGGTAGTCTCCCAGCTGAAGCTGGATAAAAATGAAGAAGAAGCGGCGGAGCACATCGTTCTTCAGATGGAAAAAGAACGTGGGCTGGACCGCAGCGCATCCATCGCGGATATGAGATATTCTTTTATCGGTAAGATCTGCAAAAGCAGTGTAAAAAAACCCGGGAAAAGCAGAGAAAGCCTGCGCAGTGAAAAAATAGACCGGCTGCTGACCGGCAAATGGACCGCCATCCCCTTCTTTGTACTGATTATGGGTGTCGTTTTCTGGCTCACCTTCAACGTCATCGGCGGAACCCTGCAGGGCTGGCTGGAAACAGGTATTGAGGCGCTCACGGAAATGGCGGACGCCGCGCTGACAGCCGGCGGCATCAATGAAGTCCTGCACGGACTGATCATTGACGGTATTTTTGCCGGTGTGGGAAGCGTCCTGAGTTTCCTTCCCATCATCGTAACCCTGTTTTTCTTCCTGTCTCTTCTGGAAGACAGCGGTTACATTGCCCGCGTAGCCTTTTTCATGGACAAGCTGCTCCGGAAGATCGGACTGTCCGGCCGCAGTATCGTTCCCATGCTGATGGGATTCGGCTGCACAGTACCGGCTGTTATGTCCACCCGGACTTTACCCAGTGAACGCGACAGGAAGATGACCATTCTGCTGACTCCTTTTATGAGCTGCACGGCCAAGCTGCCGATCTATGCCTTTTTTGTAGATGCGTTTTTCCCTCGATATAAGGCGCTGATCATGATCGGTCTCTATGTCCTTGGCATTGTCATAGCCATCCTCATTGCGCTGCTCTTTAAAGGAACCCTGTTCAAGGGAGAGGCAGTGCCCTTTGTGATGGAACTGCCGAATTACCGCCTGCCGGGTGCCAGAAATGTAGGACAGCTTCTTTGGGAAAAAGCCAAGGATTTCCTGCAGAGAGCCTTTACCGTCATCCTGGTAGCTACCATTGTCATCTGGCTTCTCCAGAGCTTTGATCCTCACTTCAATCTGGTGGCGGATCAGCAGGAAAGTATGCTGGCAATCATAGCCGGCTGGCTGGTTCCCCTGATGCGGCCAATCGGTCTTGGAGACTGGAGAATCTGTACCTCCCTGATCAGCGGCTTTATGGCGAAAGAAAGCGTGGTTTCTATCCTGCAGATTCTCTTCGGGCAGAATGTGGCAGCCTTTATGCCGGCTGTTACCGCTGTACCGCTGCTGATCTTCTCCCTGCTGTATACGCCCTGCGTGGCTGCCATTGCTTCCATCCGCAGGGAGCTGGGTAGTAAATGGGCGCTTGGCGTAGTGCTCTGGCAATGTGCCATTGCCTGGCTGGCCGCCCTGATCGCCCATGGGATTGCCGTGATTGTGTAAATCTGGAGGCTTTTATGAACGCACTGGATATTTTTCTGATCGTTATCATTCTTACCTGCGTCATTCTCGCCCTGCGAAAAATGCGGAAGAACCGCCGCAGCGGAGCGGGATGTGGCTGTGGCTGTGCAGGCTGCACGGCTCCCTGCAGTACCAGAAAAGAAAAGAACCTGTAAGAAAGAGTTTCGCCCTGGCGAAACTCTCGCGCGGTGCGCGGCCGGCTTCGCCGGCAAAATACCTTTACGCGCACCTGCGCATCCACATGGAGTGTTTTCATCTCACAGGAAATCCGGAGGAATTTCCTGTGAGATGAAAAAGGCCATCCGGGGTAACCCAGATGGCCTTTTTCTTTTGGGCTATTATTTCACAGCCCTTTTTATCGCCCGCGTGCGAAATAGTTCGCAGGCACACTCTTTTTTATTCCGCGTCCGGAGACTTGTCCCCCTGACTCACTTCTTTATTCAATTCTTCCCACTGTGCCTGCAGGGTAATGGAATCCCCGGCCAGGGAAGTCATCGGTGCGATCTTCTGCTGATCCTTTACCAGGAAGATCTCGTACTTCTCCTCCGTCGTTTCAGGATTCAGCCAGGCAACTTTTCCATTTTCCTTCCGGCAGCATACTTTTCCGTCACTGCTGCGGGTCAGTTTCCATCCGAGGAAACGGTAGCCATCCCTCTGGAAGGTATTTGCGGATATCTTCACATTCTCCGAAAGTGAAACCATCTGCCAGCTCATGCTTCCGCCGGCCCCGCCGGAGGTATACCGCAGCTGGTAATAGGGCTTAAGGGACGTTTCCATCACATTGCCGCCGTTGAACCCGGAATCATTATAGGCGATGACAAATTTCTTGCCGATATGGAACAGGCTCTCGCCTTCCCGGTTTCCGTGCAGCAGGATCTCCGTTACGAACTGTCCCTTCCAGGTATACACCATAACCCGGTTTATGCCGTCATCCATCCGGCTCTGCAGAATATAAATATAAGACTTTTCCGCATCCATTCCCTGGCGCGTATAGCGGCCCTTTTCCAGAGCCTGGAATTCTCTGACGGTATGGAAAGAGGCGTCCTTGATAATAAACCGGTCCGTCCCGGCTACCCCCAGAACATAAGCATCTTTGGCAGAATTATAGGCAATACTGTTAACTTCTTCATCCAGCTGAATGGTTCCTGTCACCTTCAGTGTTTTGGGGCTGATCATGGAAATGCCGGTAAAATCTCCTTCACAGTGTACTGCCACCAGCTTCTTCTTCTTGCTGTTGTAGGTCAGATCGTTCCCATGATAGATCTTCAGACCTGTTCCCACCTTCACCACCTTCCAGTCAGAAAGCCGGATCTTAATCAAGGCGCAGGCATTCTGGTAATTCTGATCGCAGAGAACAAAATATCCATATGTACCGTCTGTAGCACAGCCCTGCATAAAACGGTAACGGGACTGGCTGCTGAGAGCCAGATTCCGCAGTGAACTGAACTGCACCTTGCGGGCAGCAGGCTGGGATGCAAAGACCGTATCTGCCTTCTTCCCGTAAATCAGAAGATCCACGTGGTATACGCTGTCTCCAACCTTATAAGCCAGTTTTGCCGGTCCGGAGCGAAGCGCCAGAAGCCTTCCCTGTTCATCAAAAGAAGCGGCCTTCGGATCCTCGCTGCTCCATGTGCCCCCGGACGCAGAACCGGAAACCGGAATTGTCACCAGATCTCCGGTCTTGACTCTCAACCCCGACACATCCGCCCGGAAGCTGGCTACTGTCACAGGACAAGAGAGCGTTACGCCGTTTACCACAGCCTGTATCACCGTATGACCTTCGGCAACCGCTTTCACTTTACCACCGCTGTCCACGGATGCGATATCCGGATTGACGGAAGTCCACCGGATTTCCCCACTGTATTTCTTCGCCTTCAGCCTGTAACTGTCACCCTCCAGCAGGTATAGGGATTCTTTTGATAAGCGGGGATCCTTCACCACAACTTTGCAGGTCAGACTCACACTCTCGCAGGTAACCGTGATTTCCGCTTCTCCGTATTTCAGAGCCTGAATCACAACCCGGCCTTCCTGAACAACAGGTTTCGCAATCTTCTTTTTGGATGATTTCCATTTACCGACAGCTGACGTTCCCTTCAGGCTGATCTCCAGTTCCTGCCCTTTCGCCAGGGTAATACTCTTTTTCGAAAGCTTCACTTTGGGAACTGTCACATGGCACAGCAGTTTCTTTCCATTGGAAAGAACAGCGCTGACGGTGGATTTTCCCGGTTTGATCCCTTTCACCACAGCTTTTGTGCCCTGTCCGGAAACCGTAACCCTTTCTGTCTTGCTGCTTTTCCAGCTCTTGACTTCCAGGCCTGCGGGAAGGCCCTCTGCCCGGATCTCCGATGTCGTTCCAAGCAGCAGCCGCAGTTCCGTCGTTGAAAGAGTAATTGCCGGAGTCTCCTCAGAAGCAGCTGTCCCGGCCGGAGTGGTGCTTTCCGGTACTGTACCGCCTTCAGCTGCCCATCCTGCCGGAAGCAGAACAGATCCCGCTCCCGGAAAACCAAGCCAGGCAATCCACAAGACCATCCATATATAGAGAATTTTTCTTTGTCTACTGTTCATTCAAACCCCGTTTCTTCCAGCCTCTTCGCTTAAGGAAACGCTGATCGATTCATGTTCCCCTAGCTGTTCTGGCTTCTTCTTTTTTTTCGGCGTTCCCGCCGCCGGTCTTTCACACTCTCCTTTTTATCCCGAATCAGCCTGGCGGTCTTATCATCCACCTGCTTGGAAGTTTTCACTACGAAAATATGGTCCCCTTGTGTCCGCTTCAGGCGGATTTTTCCTTTAATGAATCCGTGGCGGGGACACTGTGCCAGGGAGAGGTATACATTCGCCCCGGCTGAGAACCACCGGATCCGTTTCCACACCGGAAGACCGCAGCGGCAGCACCGTATGGCCGCTACATTTTTATCCGCGAGCGCCTGTTCTTTATCTGCAAACACCCGGGATACATATTTGGTATAGGTGCCGAAATCCCGGTAAATCTCTTCGGCCGGATTCTCCGGGAGACGGTAATAGTCTATAGATTCGTACTTCGATACCCAGCTCAGATCCATCCGTTTCATGATTTCTGCCGTATAGCAGGTGTCGTCGATCGCGCGGTGGAATGGCCAGAGTCTCGGGATTTCCAGAAAATCTACAGCGTCCTCCAGGGAGGCGCGGCTTTTGCCGTCCGCATACAGCAGGCTGAACATCTTCTGAAGGTCATAATAAAAAAGGGGCTTCGGCAGCGGATTTTTTATCCGGTAATAGTCCATGTTCCTCTGCAGTTCCGTCAGGTCCAAGCTGCCCCAGGTTACAAATTTGCAGTCCGTCCCGCACCAGTCCAGGAACTCCCTGGCTGCCGGTGAAAAAGTCCTGGCATGCTTCAGCTCTTCTTCCGTGATATGGATCACTTCCCGGGTCCTGAAATGAAGATGACGGTACACAAGCGGGCGGATCATCTCGTGAAAACGGCCGATCTCTTCTTTCGCTTCATTGAGTTTGATTGCGCCGATTTCTACGATTTCAAAAGGAAGGCGTGGATTTTCCCGGGATTTTCCCTGCGGACACTGGTTCCACTCCAGATCAAATACTATATAGTTCATAAAGCCTCCCGCAGGATGCAAAAGAATCCAGGTATGATGTATGTTTCCGTACTGCATGTCTGTAAGAGCGCTTTTCATCAGGGAGCACTGCAGGCAGGCATTTTTTCTACATGAAAAAAAGGAAAGCTTTACTATTATATCACACTCTGCAGGGGAATTCAACGAAATAGGGGGGAGGAGGCAGGCACGGCGCACCCTCTTCGGGCTTATCGGATGGGCTGGCTAAAGCCGCCCATCCTGCGCGATGCGCACATCTCGCGGCAGAGCCGCTTCGATGTACGTTGCCCGTCGAATGTGCGCTCGTGCAAGCACGGCGCACACTCTCCGGGCTTATCGCGCAAAAAGACCGCCGCAGTGACTGCGGCGGTCTGATTCGTTTCTGAAAAATGTTGTGCAGATTAATCGTTCACGTAAGGCATCAGGGCCACGTGACGGGCACGCTTGATGGCTGTGGTAAGCGCTCTCTGATGTTCAGCACAGGTACCGGTAATCCGGCGGGGCAGGATCTTGCCGCGTTCGGAAACGAACTTCCGAAGCTTCGGAACATCCTTGTAATCGATGGCGCTGTTTTCTTCTGCGCAGAATACGCAGACTTTCTTTCTCCGGCGGATACCGCCGCGTCTCTTCATGGGACCATCCGGTTTCTCTCTATTAAAAGCCATTTTTTTAACCTCCTACAGTCGGAAAACCCGAAAACGCATCAGATGAAAGGAAGCTCCTCGTCATCTACACTTTCCGGAATGTTCATAAAATCATCTCCTACGGGAGATGCCTGGGCCGGAGTGGGACGTCCGGCGGGAGCCTGATAGCTGCTGCCGGTACGGCTTCCCTGATTCGCGGACGCTGCCGCCTTGCTCTCGGCAAATTCGATTTCTTCCACGATCACCTGAACGCTGTACACCTTCTGGCCGTCGCGGTTCGTATAATTGTCATTCTGAATCCTGCCCATAACCAGGACTTTGGAACCCTGGTGCAGATACTTCTCCACGAACTCTCCCGTCTTTCCAAAGGCGGTGCAGTTAAAGAAATCGGCATCTGCCTGATCGTTCTGCCGCTTAAAACGGCGGTTTACCGCGATGGAAAATCTGGCAATCGCCATGGAACTTTCCCCTGCGGAATAACGAATCTCCGGTTCTCTGGTCAGGTTACCCATCAAGATTACTTTGTTCACTCTGTCGCCTCTCCTGTTTCTTCGTCAGCTTTTTCTTCAGCTTTCGCTTCAGCTACTTCTTCAGGCTTTACGATCAGGAAACGGATGACGGGTTCCATAACACGCACGTGGGATTCCAGCTGTGCAGGGCAAGTGGGCTCTGCTTCGAAGGTGATAAAGGTGTAGTAGCCTTCCTTCATCTTCTGAATTTCATAGGCCAGTCTCTTCTTGCCCCAGTCGTCTTCCTTGACGATGGTTCCGCCATAGGTGCCGATGTATGCCCGGATCTTCTCCAGTGCAGCGGCTCTCTCCTCGTCTTCCAGTTTTGCGCTGAGGACGATGGCAATTTCATACTTGCTCATTAAGTTACCTCCTTGTGGACTCTTGGCCTCTTCCCACCGGAAGAAGCAAGGACTTGAACGTATCACAGGGAAGCATTCTACCACAAAAGCCCCTGGGATGCAAGGGCTTTTTTCTTCTTCCACAGAATATCTTCTTAATGTTCTCAGAAACGTTTGATTCCGGTCTCCCGCAGCTCCGACAGGTATTCCTGGATCTTAAAGGTCGGAGTCAGCAGACCTTCAATGGAGCTGTCGTGATTCATAGCGTCCACCAGAGCCGCCGTATATTCACTCATACCTACGCTGACATAGTATGGCTTCTGCAGCAGTTCAGGAGACTGGTAAATCAGGTCGGTTGTATATACCCGGTCAATCAGTCCTTTATCCCATGCTTCGTCAAACGGTTTCAGGCCTGATGTAAAAAGCCCGAACGTAGCGCAGATAAACACCTTGCGGGCTTTCCTTCCCTTCAGCTGTCTGGCCACATCAAATGCGCTTTCTCCGGATGCGATCATGTCGTCTACAATAATCACGTCCTTTCCTTCCACTGAACTGCCCAGGAACTCGTGCGCTACGATGGGGTTTTTACCGTTGACGACAATGGTATAATCCCGGCGCTTATAGAACATGCCCACGTCTACGCCCAGCATGTTTGCGAAATAAATGGCACGGCCGATCGCACCTTCGTCAGGGCTGATCACCATCAGATGCTCCGAGTCGATGGAAAGATCCTCGTTTGCGACGAGGGTTTTTACAAACTGATAAGTCGGATGAATCGTTTCAAACCCATGCATGGGAATGGCATTCTGTACCCGGGGATCATGTGCGTCGAAGGTGATGATATTCTGTACCCCCATGGAAGCCAGTTCCTGAAGCGCCATGGCGCAGTCCAGAGACTCCCGGCTGGAACGCTTATGCTGGCGCCCCTCGTACAGGAACGGCATGATTACATTGATCCGCTTTGATTTTCCGCCGATGGCAGCGATAATCCGCTTCAGATTCTGGAAGTGATCATCCGGCGACATAGGGTTCTTCTGCCCGTACATAGAATACTCGATGCTGTTGTTGGTCACATCGACAATGATATATATATCCAGGCCGCGTACCGATTCCTTGATTTCGCCTTTTCCTTCTCCGGAACCAAAGCGGGGAAGATCTACCGGCAGCAGAAAGGACTCCTTCGAATACCCGGCCACCTCCAGCTTTCGTGTTTTTCGCCAGGCGGAAAGATACGAATCCACCTGTTTCCCGAATTCTGTGCATCCGGGCAAAGCAATCAGAGCCAGGGGACCTCTGGGCAAAACGGTAGGTGTGCTGTTTTTTTCATAGGAACTCATGCTTTACCTCCTGGATTGTACTTCCGACTGTCTTTTTATAAACCGCAGGTCCCTGCTGGGAAATGGCAGAATCCTGAAACTGCCGATCAGGCGGGAAGCCACACGGTCTGTGTATTCCGCGGTAATATCATTCATGCTTAAGTTGGTGGAAATCAGAACGGGCTTCCTGCGCAGCAGCCTTTCGTTCAGGCACCAGAAAAGATTGGACGGAGCGAAACGATTCTCCAGGCCGGCTCCCAGGTCATCGATGATCAGGAGATCGCAGTCCAGGAGATGCCCCGGAAGATCCTCTGTTTCCTCTCCTCCACGGCCGAAAGCCTGCCTGGTCAGCAGATCGAACATTTCGGACGCAGAAAGATAGATGACCGAGAACATTCGGTCCAGCAGTGCTTTCGCCACACAATTGGAAAGAAAGGTCTTTCCTGTCCCGGCCTGTCCCATGAACAGAAGATTTCCGCCTTCTTCCGCGAACCTGTCGACAAACTGCAGACATACCTCGCGGTTGATTTCCATCTGCTGCCTGCCGGACAGTTTCCCCGGTTCCTTCGGCGGCGTATTGTCAAAAAGCGTAATATCGAAAGTTGAAAAATTTTCCCGTTCCAGATTTTCACGAATGGCAGACTGATCGTAAAGAAGTTCTATAACCGCCCGTTTACGGCAGGCACAGGGCTCGCCGTCAACATAGCCGGTATCCCGGCACAGAGGGCAGTCAAAAGAATCCTGCAGGGCATCCGCCGGCCAGCCGGCTTCCTTCAGAAGAAGATCCCTGTGTTCCCTGTGCTGCCGGATCTGTTCTGTCAGTTCCGCTTCCTCACCGGAATTTCCCAGGATGCGGCAGCGCACCCTTTCCGCTTCCAGGTCGGACAGCGCTTCCTCTGTCTGTTTCAGCCCGGGAATCGCCGCATAGGCTTCCGCCTGCCGGACTGCCCTGGCTTCTGCATTTTTCTGCCGCCGGCGTCCGTATTCCCGCTCAATCCGGGCATATTGGGCATTTGTTAAAGGCATCTATGGCCTCCTGTCTTACCGGGTCCAAGGCGCTGGCTGTCAGCCGGCCGCCCCGGTTCAGTACCACTTTCCACTGGCCAGCAGTGCATCATAGTCCACTTCACGCTGATCATAATTTGCCGCCGTCTTCCGCTTCCTGGCCGGAGCAGTATTATCCCCGGCGTTCTGTTTCTTCCGGCTGATCTTCCGTTCTTTCTGGATAGCCATGGCATCTTCTGCCGTAGCAACTCCTGCATCACTCCATGCTTTCAGCACCCGGTCCGCATATTCAAAGCTCGGCTTCTGAATCGCGCGAAGAGTCGCATTGCAGCCTTCCACGATCACTTCCAGAGGCAGGTGGTATTCTCTTCGCCAGCGTTCCACCGCTTTTCGTTCTTCAGCTCCCAGAATCCGGCCCGTCAGGCCGAAGGCCTTGCTGACCTCCCGGTTCTCCCGGCTGTAATCCCTGTGCAGTTCTTTAGCCTGCTCTACCGTAGAAATCCCTTCCTGATGCCAGTTCAGGGCCACTGTTTCGATATAGCGTCCTGAACGATGCCCGCCTTCGACACAGTACTCCAGAAGGTAGATAATCAGATCCTGGGAAAAGCCCAGTCTTTCGTACAGATATGCCAGCAGCCGTGTATCGGAAGATGTCAAAGTACGTGCCAGGTATTTTTCCGCCACAAAAGCCAGCTGACGGAATTCCGAGTCCCCATTCAGACGGATCATAAGCTCCTCGGACATGGAGAAAGGTTCCTCTGTCTTTTCGGATGTCTCTTCTCTCCCGGTTCCGGGGTCTATGGAGAGCGGTGTTTCCGGTTCCGCAGGCACAGCCATCTCGCCGGTCCTCGTATCCTCTGACGTGAGTGACACCAGCCGCAGGGAACGTACTTCGGTGCCTTCTGTTTCCAGGACGACCAGTTTCTTCTTCTCCCAGTAACGCAGAGCCCGCAGCACATCTTTTTCGGTCAGTTCCAGCCGGTCTGCAATACTGCAGAGACTGGTATCCTCCCCGCTCTTGCCGGCCAGGCGCAGAAGGCACAGATATACCTTTACGTACTCCCCGTTGGCCGTTCCCATATATGTATCGATAAAAACATTCGGGACTGCTGTCATCCCGGATGTTTCCTGCATTTCAATCAACATTTTCGCTCCCCATCCCCATACATTCACTGCACCGCTTCCTGAAAAAGCGGCAGCACACTGTCATATTTCCCTCGTCCGTACATGGCCCCCGGAGGGTTTTTTAAGTCATTGGCAGTTCTTTTTCTCGTTCATTATCTAAGCACGGACATTATAGCACACCACACGGGATTTGAAAACCGCACGGTTTTTCTCGAATTTTGTACAGGAAAAATGTGGATACTGTGAATTCTGTGGAAATGTCCTGTTTCCAGGGGAAAAAAAACAGGATTATCCACCATCGAACTACGTGGATAATCCTGTGGATATGTGGATAAATCACCTGGAAAGCAGGTCTTTTCCTATCTGGTCAACGTCTCCCGCCCCCATAGTTATCAACATTGCACCGTGGAGCAAATTTTTTTGAAGGAAGTCTTCGATCTCCGAAAATGTCTCGAAGCAGGACACTTTTCGTCCTTTTTCAGCGATTTTTCCGGCCAGGTCCCGGGAACTGATTCCAAGGTCATCCGTTTCCCTTGCCGGGTAGATTTTGGCAAGAACCACTTCGTCCGCCAGACACAGCGCATCCGCGAATTCATCCATAAGCTGTTTGGTGCGGCTGTACGTGTGAGGCTGGAAAACGCACACAATGGGATGCCTTTCCAGCCGCCCGGCTGCAGCCAGGGTGGCGCGGATCTCATCCGGATGATGTGCATAATCATCGACCACCATGATATCCCCCGGAAGGCTTCCTTTCACCTCGAAGCGCCTGTGTGCCCCACCGAAAGAAGCCAGCCCGCGGCGGATCGATTCAAAATCAATTCCCATGTCCCTGGCACAGGCAGCTGCAGCCAGAGCATTCAGGGCATTGTGTTCACCGGGAACAGACAGCTCTATCCGTCCCAGTTTTTGCCCTCTCTCCACGATATCAAAGGAAGGACAGCCGGATCCCTTTTCGAATTCCAGCGCCTCCATGCGGTAATCATCCCCGGCTTTGTCCCCGAACCGGATAATACGGCAGGGGAGATCCTTTGTAAAATATTCCGCGTTCTCAATCCCGCTCCAGAGAATCAGGCTGCCCCCGGCCGGAATCAGCTCCGCGAAGCGCCGGAAGGAATGGCGGATATCGTCAAGATCCTTGAAAAAGTCCAGGTGATCCGCTCTTACATTCAGAATGATTCCTGTCGTCGGGAAGAAGGACAGGAAGCTGTTTGTATATTCGCAGGCTTCCGTCACAAAGGTGCCCGCACCGCCGATACGGATGTTTCCTCCGATACAGTCCAGCATGCCGCCCACGGAAATCGTAGGGTCCGCTTCTGCTTCCAGCAGAATGCCGGTGATCATCGATGTGGTGGTGGTTTTGCCGTGTGTCCCGGAAACGGCTATGGCAGTCTGGTAATTGCGCATCAGCTGCCCCAGCAGTTCTGCCCGGGAGAGCATGGGCAGCTTTCTCCGTACGCATTCCGCGAACTCCGGATTATCCGGATGAACAGCTGCGGTATACACCACGCAGTCAATGCCATCTTCTACGTTTCCCGCCTGCTGTCCCAGGAAGATTTTCGCACCTTCCCCCGCCAGTTTTTCTGTAAGAGCTGAAGCATGCATGTCGGAGCCGGAAACCGTAAACCCCTTATTCAGAAGCACTTCAGCCAGACCGCTCATGCTGATGCCGCCGATGCCTATAAAATGAACCCGGATCGGGTGAGAAAAATTGATCTGGTACATGATACCCTCTTTCCTGCCAGCCTTTTTTTCGGGAATGGCACAAAGAGCTGTGCACAATTTCTCGTACACAGCTCCTGATGTTGTTTCTGTGTTTGTTCAGCCCTCAGGCATGAACATGCAGTCCTTCGTTTCCATGCTTTCCGCAGACGCAGGAAACATGCTGCCGGCATTCTTATTCCTTCGCAGCCTCTGTTGCGGCTTCTGCTTCGCCTTCTTCAGCATCAGCAGCCTCTTCTGCAGCATCAGCGGCCTCTTCCGCGGCAGGTTCACCTGCTTCAGCTTCTTCCGCTTCGCCGGCTTCCGCTTCGACTTCGCCCAGTTCCACTTCTTCCGCTGCTTCTTCTGTGGAAAGAACCCCGGCCGCGTCTCCGATCACCAGGGAGGAAGCACTGTAATCCGGCTTCGCTGCTTCCCGGGCTTTGTAGGTATTATAGCCTGTCAGCCCGATCGCACCGCAGAGCCCCACTGCCACAACAACCCCAAGGATTGTCCAGGCTGCACGGCGTGCCTGTTTCCGGCGCTTTTCCTTCGCCAGGTTTTCCTTGCGATGGGTCTTCTGCTCTTTATAATAGTTCATCTTCTCAACGCTCATGACCGGTTCCTCGATTCTGTATTCTGAATTCACGGGATTTTCTGCCGGCTGTCTCCTGCTTCAGCAGGACATACCGCTCTATGCTTCCCGCGGGCGGGACGGACATCTTCCGTCAGGCCGCACTTCTGCAAGTGTACAACAAAGCGAAGGATTTTTCAAGTGTCATTTGGGGAAACACTGATTATTGCGCTTCCCCGGAAAGCTCCGCTTTCAGTTCCGCTACGCGGTCCAGTCTCTCCCAGGGGAAATCCTGATCTGTCCGGCCAAAATGTCCATAGGCAGCAGTCTGCCGGTAAATCGGCCGTCTGAGAGAAAGCATCTGGATGATGCCGGCGGGGCGAAGATCGAAATGCTTCCTCACAATAGCTGTCAGGGCTTCATCGGTCATCTTCCCGGTCCCGAAAGTATCCACGCGGATGGAGGTAGGCGTCGCAACACCGATCGCGTAAGAAAGCTGGATCTCACAGCGGTCTGCCAGGCCGGCTGCCACCAGGTTTTTCGCCACATAGCGGGCTGCGTACGCCGCGGACCGGTCCACTTTCGTGCAGTCCTTGCCGGAGAAGGCGCCGCCGCCATGGCGGGCATATCCGCCATAGGTGTCTACGATAATCTTCCGTCCGGTCAGGCCACTGTCACCGTTCGGACCGCCGATCACAAAACGTCCGGTGGGATTGATGTAATATTTTGTATTCTCATCCACCATATCCCCCGGAAGAACTGCTTCAAAGACCTCCCTGCGGATATCCTTATGAATCTGCTCCTGGGTCACGGCAGCATCGTGCTGAGTGGAAAGCACCACACAGTCCAGTCTGGCCGGGCAGCCGTTCTCATCATATTCCACTGTCACCTGGCTCTTTCCGTCCGGCCGCAGATACGGCAGTGTCCCGTTCTTCCGGACTTCCGACAGACGTCTTGTCAGTTTATGTGCCAGCGCGATCGGATAGGGCATGTATTCCGGCGTTTCATTCGTAGCATAGCCGAACATCATCCCCTGATCCCCGGCGCCGAAATTTCCGATTTCCTCTTCGCTCATCTGCTCTTCCTTGACTTCCAGAGCACGGTCCACACCCATGGCAATATCCGTGGACTGCTTGTCAATGGCGACAAACACACCGCAGGTATTTCCGTCAAAACCTTTTTCGGAACTGTCGTATCCGATTTCGTTTACGGTTTTCCGCACGATAGAAGGAATGTCCAGAATGGCTGTGGTGCTGATTTCACCCATCACCAGTACAAATCCGGTATTCACTGCTGTCTCGCAGGCCACCCGCCCCATCGGATCCTGTTCCATCACAGCATCCAGCACTGCATCCGAAATCTGGTCACAGATCTTATCAGGATGTCCTTCTGTCACCGATTCCGAGGTAAAAAATCTTCTTTCCATCTGTCTGTCCTTCCTCCTGAAGCCCTTTTTCCCGGGCTTCTTTTAACTAATACCGCTCCAACAAAGAAAAAACCGGATCACAAGGACCCGGCTGCAGCATCACAAGGCAGGCTCGAATCCTCTTATTGTTCGATTTCTCGCTCCGTGTTAGCACCTTCCATAAAAGGGGTTGCTGTGGCCTCATCGATCCTTCGTCTCCGCCACTCGAAATAAGAGTCTTAAGCGCTTTATTCAGTTTTACTCCGGCAGAACTTCGCCGGGGAAGACCGCTGCCGGAACCGTTCGTCCCCGCAGCACCATATCTACAGGTTCTGTATTGTACATAGTATCAGCCTCCGTGTCAAGAGGAGGCTGATAAACATTTTCATTATCTTATCAAAAGCCCGACGAAATGCTTTTAGCAGCATTTCCCTGCTTTCAGCTAACCCTCAGCCGGAACTTCCGGCTTTCCTTTGGGTCCTTGACGATCTCGATCACGGCCCCCAGGCCTCTCAGCTTTTCATCAAAGTTTTCATATCCGCGAAGGATATAGTGGATATTATTGACCGTTGTAATTCCGTCGGCTGCCAGTCCCGCAAGAACCAGTGCGGCACCTGCCCGCAGGTCCAGCGCATTCACCTCAGCGCCAGTAAGCCTCTCTACCCCGCGGATAAAAGCGGTCATTCCTTTTGCTTTGGCATCGGCGCCCATCTTCGTCAGCTCGTCCAGATACTTGAATCGGTTTTCAAAGATACTTTCATTGATAATCCCGCTTCCTTCCGCCAGACACATGGCTACACCGATCTGCGGCTGCATATCGGTCGGGAAGCCGGGATAGGGACTTGTCCTGACATTACAGGAAATCAGGCGCGGTCTGCTGACTACGCGGATCGTATCATCATCCTCCACGATTTCGCAGCCCATATCCTTCAGCTTGGAACAGATCGCTTCCATGTGCTTCGGGATGATGTTTTTCACGGTGACATCCCCCCGGGTCACAGCAGCTGCGAACATAAAGGTTCCTGCCTCGATCTGGTCCGGAATGATGGAATAATCGGTTCCATGCAGTCTCTCCACGCCGCGGATACGGATCGTTTCTGTACCGGCACCGCGAATATTGGCACCCATGGAGTTCAGCATATTGGCCACGTCTACGACATGGGGTTCCCTGGCAGCATTTTCAATGAATGTATCGCCGTGTGCCAGCGCTGCCGCCAGCATCACGTTAATGGTAGCGCCTACGGAAACGACATCCATATATACATGGCTGCCCCGGAGTTCGGTCGCGTCCGCAACCACCATGCCATGCTCTATCCCTGCCTTTGCATGAAGAGAATTGAATCCCTTCAGGTGCAGGTCGATCGGCCTCTGCCCGATATTGCAGCCGCCGGGCAGAGCCACTTCAGCGTGGCGGTACTTGCCCAGAAGAGCGCCTACCAGGTAATACCCGGCGCGCATCTGTCGGATGTATTCATTGTCCACACGGACGGTATGTATATTACTGCCATTCAGTTTGACCACGTGCCTGTCCGGGCGTTCTACGGACACACCGATTTCCTCAAGGGCACTCAGCATGACATTGATATCCTGAACATCCGGAAGATTATCAATAATGACGGTATCGTCGGTCATCACGGCTGCAGCCAGTATTCCCAGAGCTGCGTTTTTCGCACCGCTGATGAGCACGTCCCCAACCAGTGGGTTTCCGCCCTTCATAATATACTGCATCTGGTATCTCCCCGAAATTTTTTTGTAATATACGCCTGAAACAATTCATCTTGGCGTAAAATCCGGAAACAATCCGTAATAGACATTTTAACACGTTTCTAATAATTTGGCAATGCCAGAATCCCCAATTCCGTATAATCCGACGAATCAGTGAATTGTTTCCCTGCTTTCTGGAATTTCAATGACTTTTTTTGTCATTTTCCGGCAGTTTCGGCTATCTGCCGTCTCATTCCGAAAGAAAACTGATCGCATTGATGGAATTCTTTTCCAGCCATTCCGTCGCGTCATTCTGCCCCATTTTATACCGGTATCCCAGGACAGGATCATAAATCATCACATTGTAGGAATCATATCCGACCAGCAGCATATATTTATGGGCGGCATCCATCAGAAGAACAGGCCTCCCTTCGTCGATGAACAGAAGCAGCGCCCTGAGCGGAGCACCTGTCAGGTTGACCGCTGCCCCGGGGAACAGCGCGTCCATCCATTCCATGGCTGAAAGATTTTCATCCAGTACTTCCGCAGCCGCCACATTCAGTCCCTGACTGGCGAGCAGCTGCTGTATGCACTGCTGCCGGCTTTCCGATGCGTCCACTCCATCCTGTTCGGCTACCCGGATGCTCCGGCTGTTCTGCCGCCCGGTACGCTTCCAGACCAGTCTTCCTCTGGAATCCGTTACAGCCCCCATAGCGTCATATACAGCTGCGATGGCTTCACCGGCTGTATCGGTGACAATCGTATTCTCGCCTCTGGCCCAGCCATAGTAGCGCAGCGTATCCCGTCCGGATTCCGACAGTTTCCATCCGGTTCCGGACGAAAAGCTGGTTTTCTGGATTTTTTTCAGGGTGATCTCACCGGAACCGGCCGATACGGGCACCGACAGCAGCCAGACCCGCTCCTTGTTTCCCAGATTTTCACTTGTCAGCCATTCTGTCCCCAGAATATCCGGATTCGTGTTGCGGATCAGTGTATCTCCTGCGATCTGGGTCGAAACGCCGCCTTCCACGCTGACTCTGTCCATCATCACCTGGCCGTTATTCACGGAAACCGAGGAAATCCGTACGTTCGTCTGTTCATAGCGGGCGGCCTCTTCCCCGGAACGTTCCCGGATGACAATGGCGTAATAGGGATCGACCTGTACCGCCCCGGCCTGAACGGTTTCACCTGTATGCCCCAGCCCCAGCACGCAGTCCTCTTCAATAAACCCGCAGGGAGCGATCCAGTCGCCCTTCCCTGCGCCAACGATCTGGCTTTCACCGGTATCCAGATAGAAAATCTGGACACTGCCGGTTTCCCCTTCCCGGGTCTCCATTTCCCAGGCAATCGCCGTCTGGGCATCATTCACCGCCAGATGACGTTCCGCCGCGCGGTCTACCAGAACGGCCACTTCTCCATCAGCCCAGTTAATGGAATATACAGCATCCCCTACCATCAGGTACACTTCTCCGCCGCTTCCCATGCTGGAAAGAGTTTCCACTCCCTCGCGCATATTTTCCAGGCTTCCGGAACAGGGCAGGAAAAAGACCTCTGTCATCTTTTTCTCCTGCATATCCGCCCGCAGGCAGGAAATCGCCATCTGGCCTTCATGAGCGCCGCTTTCCATGTAGCCGTATACCAGGAAAGTCGTTTCCTTTTCTCCGGCTTCCAGCACCTGTATGCCATAGTTCCTTGCATGGCGCCGGGGATCTTCGTCGTCCTGCCGGAAGGTGAATATCCGGGTCAGCTCTTTCTTTTCAGGATCAAAGGACCACAGTTCGCCGGATACGGAAAAAACCCTGCGGCCTCCGGGGGCCTCGGCAACAGAAACCGTCTCCGGGCGAAGAATCCCCAGTTCCAGCCCGCGGTCCCGCAGTCGGCTGTCATCGCCGGACATCAGCTCACTGACAGTTCGACGATAATCCATCATATAAAACTGGCGGCCTTCCCATTTTTCCGACCACTGCAGGCTGAAATAATCCGACACCAGATAGCGGTCCGGTTCCGAGTTGGCATCCTCCGCCTGTACTTCATATTCCAGAAGAAAGGAGCCGAACGCAGCATCCATCTCCAGGATCTGGCAGTTCACATTGCCCAGCTGCACCGGGCCAAGATCTCCCCAGGTAATCTGCTGGTAGCTGGAATGCAGCGTGGACAGTCCGAGAGTATTGTCATCCGCAGACCCGTCGCTTTCCATGTTTACGGCAAACTGTGCCGCCGCGCCTTTATCAAAGGCAGCGTTATGAAAAGACATTACGTAGTCCACCATCTCTTCAGCGTGCAGATTGTCCATGCGTCGCAGCCGGGAGTAATAGCTGATATTTTCCCCGTCAGCTGTGGAAAGAATCAGCCGCAGACGGTACTCCCGGTTCAGTTTATTCACAACGGAACCCAGCTGCAGGGTAACGGCTGCCGTATCATGAGTTTCCACCCATTCCTCTGCCTCGCCTTCCGCCAGAAGTTCGGTGCATGTCCGGTTTCGTATTTCATAACGGATCCGTGAAAGCGTACATTCGCCGCATAAAACAGACAGGGGCAGTCTCCCGTCCGAACCGACCAGCATCAGCCGGTCCTCCATCAGGGTCTCGTCAACGTCTCCTGTATAGCCGTAAAGCACGTTGACCGGATAATCACCGACCTGTCCGTAAACCAGCGGCAGTCTCCCGCCGTTCCAGTCTTCGAAGGAACGGCCGGCTTCTGACGGCTGGTCCCGATGGGTATATCTGTAAAAAGTAAAAGCGGATGCTGCCGCCACAAATATGGCCAGCAGCACCAGCAGTCTTCTTCCTATTTTTCTCATGTATCAGTTCCCCAGCTCTTCGATCCCCCGGATACGGCGCACATGCCGTTCATCTCCGGAAAACGGGGTCTGCAAAAACGTTTCCACAATCTTCAGCGCGAGCCCGGTGCCCAGAACACGTCCGCCCAGGGCAAGGATGTTTGCATCGTTGTGCTGTCTCGAAGCTTCCGCCATAAAGCAGTCCGTGCAGAGAGCCGCCCGGATGCCGGGCACCTTATTGGCGGCAAGAGAAATACCGATCCCGGTTCCGCAGATCACGATACCGAAGTCGCAGTCTCCTTGCGTTACAGCTTTAGCCACCGCTCTTCCATAAACCGGGTAGTCGCAGGATTCTTCCGTATAACAGCCGAGATCCCGGTATTCCCATCCTTTTTCCGTAAGCCAGTGCATTATTTCCTGCTTCAGGGCGAAGCCTCCGTGATCACAGCCGATTGCTATCATGCCTGCATCCTTTCCAGTCTTTTCAGTTTAATGTTTTCTCTGTTCACGTGGTGCCTGCAGACGCTTTCTGTTTCTCCCGGATCCGCAGCAGGCGCTCTACCACCAGCTTGACCAGCAGATCAATATATTCACAGCAGGCGCCGTATTCTGCCAGCGTGCCTCCGTGAGGCTCCTCAATATCTCCCGGCTTTCCCGCGAAATCCCCCAGTGTATAAACAAGAGAGGCTCCCGGATAATCTTCACGGACCTTTGCAGCCTCCCTGGATGTCATGGCCAGTACCAGCGTGCCTTCCTCCAGGTCCGCCGCAGACAGGGCTTCGGTGGCTGTCTTTTCCGGCGCCATCTGGTTTCCTGTCAGAACTGCTACCGCTTTCGGATTCAACGGTTCCGGAAAGAGAACCACCAGGCCGCGGGAAGCGATGGAAAGCTTCGGTCCTCGCCAGACGCTCTTCATAACTGCCTCCGCCATGATGCTTCGGCAGGTATTGTCCATGCAGACAAATAATATTTTTCGTATTGCCGCCATATCCTTCGTCATCCTCCCCATTGCCGCGACTTCCCCGCTGTCTGTCCGGTGTCCTCATCTTACCATAGCTGTACCGGCTTTTTCAACCGTATATCTTAAGAAAGAATCACGAAAGTTTTGCCGGAATGCACATGTTTCACTGTACCCGGTTTATTTTGCCAGCTGCCCCTGCAGCCAGGCGATGAACTGTGCCGCGGTACGGCCGCTCATGCCGCCATGGGACAGTTCCCATTTGTTGGCTTCCAGCAGGAGCCGTTCTTCCGGTATGTCAATCCCGGCGCGCCGGGCAAGAGTCCGCACAATTTCCTGGAAATCTTTTTTCGGCGGTTTTCCATAATAAATGCTGACGCCAAAGCGGGCAGCCAGAGACAGACGCTCCTGTACGCTGTCCGTCTGATGAAGATCATCGTCGCCGGTACGGGCGTCGCTGAACGTCTCCTTCACCAGATGGCGGCGGTTGGAAGTGGCATAGATGAGCACATTTTCCGGCCGGCGTTCCATGCCTCCTTCTATGATGGCTTTCATGTATTTATATTCCGTTTCGAATTCCTCGAAGGACAGATCGTCCATATAAATAATGAACTTATAATTCCGGTTTTTGATCTGGTTCAGCACCGGGAGCAGGTCATGCATCTGATATTTGTACACTTCGATCAGGCGCAGTCCCTGTTCATAGTAGGTATTCATGATCGCCTTGATACTGGAGGACTTGCCGGTCCCGGCATCCCCGTAAAGCAGCACGTTGTTGGCAGGAAGCCCTTTCAGAAACGCCTCCGTATTGTCGATCAGCTTCTGTTTCTGGCTTTCATACCCTACGAGGTCGGACAGGCTCACATGTTCCGTCCGGGTGATCGGAATGATCCGTACCTCGCCCTGCGCCGAATCATCCAGCCGGAAAGCCTTGTGCAGTCCGAACTTGCCGACGCCGAAATGCTGGTAGAAGTCCGTAACAGCCGCCAGAAATTCTTCGTCGTTTTCCGCCTGCGACAGTTCCGATGCCAGAGTCAGGATCCTTTTGCGCACCCTCTGGTTATAGGCCTTGCTGTAACCGCGGGCACTGCGGTAATCCTTCAGGACAGAAAAGAGTTCTGTTCCGTACTGCCTGTCCAGATCCGAAAGATCCATCCGGAACCACTGACGGAACAGCCTGAAATCATGAAGCGCCAGGGCATTAATGCTGCCGTCCACCTGCCCGCAGACTTCGCAGGCCGTGCTGAACGCATTCTCATGATTGGCCAGGATATGCGCCAGATACGCATGCCATATATTTCCCTCAAACCCGTGGAGGGCTGCCAGTTCCGTAAGCCCGTTCAGAGCTTCATACAGTCTGGCCCCATTTCCGCCCAGCAGTTCTTCCATGGCGTCCAGAATCGCCGCGTTCTCAAAATTCCGGTATAGTATAAGCTGGTTCTGTATCATTTTCTCCCTCATCTCGTACACTATTTATATAGGCTGGTCCGTATCTGCTTCTTTTTTAATCAGCCGGAGCATTACGATATCCAGAAAGACCACAAACGCCAGGAAAAGCATCCCCGCAAAATCCGAACCACTCAGTGCACATGCGTCATAAAACCCGTGCAGAAAGATGGCGCTTCCCAGTCCCAGACGAATGCTCACCTTTGCCGCTTTCGCGTTCTCCCGGTTGACAAACATCCGGGCCCGTCCGTAAAAGGCTCCCATAAACACCGCGAAACCCATATGCGCAGGAATGGACAGGACCGCCCTGGCCGGCGCAACGGAAAGTCCATATCCCATGACGTAGCTGACGTTCTCAAAGGCGGCAAATCCCAGCGATACAAAAACAGAATAGACGATACCGTCGAAACGATAGTCGAATTCCGGGCGTTTCCATGTTGTCCGCTTCAGAAACAGATATTTGGCGAATTCTTCTGCGGCGGCCACCACGAGAAAGGCCAGAAGAATCACGTAAAAAGGATTTTCGACCGCTACCAGCCCGTTCAGAATGGCCCCGCCGATTTCCTCCAGTGCTACGGCCAGAAGCGCAGCGAAAATCCCGCCGATCAGGCAGCGGGCCAGCAGACC
>CACZQT010000358.1 GCA_902783295.1 uncultured Lachnospiraceae bacterium | reverse complement strand
TAAAAACCAGAAAAGCCAGTGCCGCACTGCCCGCGCCGATCTGAGCCATCATCCGCATATCACGCTTCCTCCCGGAAAACCCAGCTTTGCTGCACCCGGTAGCTGACAAAATACAGCAGGGTATCCATAATCATCTTGGCCAGCCAGCCGGCCATTCCGGCCTTCCCCATCAGCCAGACACCCATGTTGGAAACACAGATGATTCCCACGCACAAAAGTGCGTATTTTCCCATCGCTTTTCCGGTATTCCCCTTCTGTCGGAATACCATTTTTTTGTTCAGGGAAAAATTGATCACGGAGCTGACAGCCCGGGCGCCCCATCCGCTGATATTGATATTCCAGAGGTTTCCGGCTGCCAGGCCCCAGGCCGGCAGAATCCATTCCCGAAGCGCAAATGCCAGCAACTGGTCAATTCCAAAGCAGATCAATGAAGTACTCATGAAACGGAAAAAGCTTCCCAGGATAACTTTGTAAATTCTCCAGGAGTCGCGGATCGGATGAAAGTGAGTTCCCTCGTTTCCGTTTTCATAAATGGTTTCAATCGTCACCGGAATCATGGGAATCCCCGCCCGGGAGCAGGCGATCAGGACTTTCATCTCATATTCGTACCGTTCACCCTCCACCGCTTCCATAAAGGCCAGTTTCTCACGCGAAAAAGCCCGAAGTCCCGTCTGGGTATCCGGCAGCCATTTTCCGTACAGAAGCCTGAACACAATGGATGTAATGCGATTGCCGGATCTTGATTTCGGCGGAATGTCCGGCAGGTTGAAATCGCGGCTTCCGAGATACAGTGCGGAATGGTCTTCCGCCATTTTCAGCGCCAGGCGCACGCAGTCCCGGACGGTATGCTGTCCGTCCGAATCTGCTGTAATTACTGTGGTAAAGGAATCGTCCAGTTCCATAATGAAACGGTATCCGGTCTTCAGGGCTACTCCTTTTCCCCGGTTGATATCGTGGCGCAGGACAGTGGTCCGCGGTATATCGCTCACTTCCCGGAAGACCGGCCGGTATGTTTCCCCGCTGCCGTCATCCACAACCACGATCCGGCCGAAACCGCTTGCCTCCAGTTCCCGGATGTATGCCGGAAGGCGCTCATCCGGTTCCAGGGACGGGATCAGAATGACAGTATTCCGGACCGCCTGATTGATTTCGCTCATCTTTTCGCTTTTCTTTCTCCCCGGATTTTTATTTTCTTTCCCGCAGGCTGCCGCCGATATCAAAGGCAATGGTATCTCCCAGGTATCCGGTCAGACGGAATTGCCGGTCCTTCATCACCCGGTGCAGTACCACCCGGTGTTCCGGCAGCACTTCATGATTGTAATTCAGAATCACCGATTCCGGCTCATACTGTTTCATGGTCTCAATCCCCAGTGCATTGCACAGCCAGTCCGCGTAACGGGTATTGTTCACATGTCCGTTGATATCCATATCTGTATACACCGGTGTGTATTCGCTCACAAATTCCTCTCCCTGGAGCTGTCCTACGGTAGCCGGCAGGTTCATGGGAACCGTCAGGTCCCGGTTGTCCGGAATCAGGCGGGCCACATCCCCGGGCGGCAGCATCCTCCGTGTTTTTGTATCCAGCAGCAGCCACAGCGTACCGGCTTTTCCGATGGTTTCCCCCCGTTCATCCGTAAATATATAATAACGGGGGAAAAAGCAGATACGGGTAGGCATGGGAAAAGTACTCACCGTAACCGTCTCCCCGATCCGCGGATACCGGTCCATATGAATTTCGCACCGGGAAAGTACCCAGACAATATTGTTCCGGATCAGTTCATCCCTGCCGCATCCCAGCAGAAAACTGTGGGCTCCGGCCGCTTCCTGCATGCTTTCCAGGATTGCGCTGACGCGCCATCGTCCGTTCAGGTCACAATCCCGCGTCAGCAGTTTCTGATGTTCCTCATACGTTTTCATCATCGGTGAGTTTCCTCCGTTTATGGCTTTTGTTTGTTTCCGATGGAATCCAGGTATTCTGCAAGGTCCGGAAAAGGATCCAGCGTACTGTCCCGTTTCAGGTACAGGGGATGATGCGGATGTCCGGCCTTGCTCCTCGGCCCGGCGGTCAGCCATCGGGCGCCGAACCGGTTCCCGATGGCAGCCATGTCCCGGACACAGCCGGCCAGGTAATCCCTCTTTTCGATAATTGCTCCCCAGGCTGCCCAAAGATCCGGTCTCCCGGCCGCGGAAACATGTTCCAGTACCCATGTGAAGGCTTTCATGTTCTCTGCGTGAAGCATGGGATTCAGCACCGGTTCCATATCATCCGGAATTGTCGCACGCTGGGCGTAAACATTGAACATGATAAAGGAATCATATCCGTTGCCGAGCGCAATCCGTTCTGCGCTTTTCAAGGTGTTGTCCAGGCGATCCGGTGCTGCCGTGGAAGGATTGATTCCGATACAGATCAGGGGATGTTTCCCCCGTGTACCGAGAATGTAGCGGTATTCGCTGTAATGGTCCGGCACATAAAGCCATCGCTCCCGATCATAATCGGAAGCGGTAGGGATGAGCGCTTCCCGGAAGGACAGCACCCCGGCATGAAATGTGTCGGAAGAAGGTATGTGTCTCATGGAATCAGCAGACAGGGCGGATCAGAATCAGGGGAGTCAGTTCATCCCCCTGCCCGGAAGGATTGTCCTTCATCGCATCCTGAATCTGATCGTCGGTCAGCGGGAAATCCGAACACTTTCCCAGCTGATTCTGGTCTATATCGTTAGCGTCCATCAGCACTACCGGAATGCCGGTTTTTTCCTCCAGTTCATCGCATAGTTCCCGGGCGTTCTCGTTGTTGACCAGGGCCAGATCCTTGTAACGGTCAAAGGAGGAACGGTAATAGAATCCGTCAATGCCCGCTACCCCTTTTCCCACAATTTTGTAGAAAAGTCCTTTCACGCCGAAGGGTTTTGTAACGGCTGAAACCACCGAAGCAAAAACCACCCGGGGAGCCCCGACCATGTTGATGGCAAGCTGAAGCTTATACGGATCATGCATACCGATTCCCGCCGTGGTTTCGCTCGCGTGCGGTGAAAGCAGCCTGGCCCAGAATCCGGGATGGATCTGTTCTTTGGTGAATACGTTTTTCGTGCACATCGCCATGACCTTCGCGCCGAAGGAAAGCACGTCGCCTTCCCGGGAGATCGGAAGCACATAGCGTTTTACCAGTTCCGCCTGGTCTTCCCCGACTTCAATAAAATGGGTATGGATCGCATAGCGGTCATATTCCCGTCCGTCCCGCCCACGAATCCTGCCGCGGTCAAAATATTCAACCCCGTTCAGTTCCCTGCGCTGTTCTTCCCGGTTTTTGGATGGATGTTCTCCCATAACGCACCTCCGGCTCATCGCAATACGAG
>CACZQT010000357.1 GCA_902783295.1 uncultured Lachnospiraceae bacterium | reverse complement strand
TCTCTTACAACAGATGCACCAAACGGGCGAAGAGAAAGACCTGCAATCTTAAAATACTGCTTTCCGAAGGGAATCCCGATTATTGTAATGCAAAACAGGATGCCAAGCAGATAATTGGCCAGTGCAAGGACCCATCCGCTTGCCAGGAACCATACCACATTCAGCAGAAAGGATACCGCTTCTCCCTCATAAACAATCTCTTTCCCAAAGGGATTCAGCGAGATGCTTGCGAGCTTGAAGCACTGCAGGCCTACAGGAATCCCTATGATTGTAACGCACCACAGAATGCCTGCCAGCACCCACGCCAGGTAACTCAGTAAGCCGCCGAAAACGATCCAGATTATATTTCCGATAATTCTCATCGTATCAATTCTCCTTTTTGTGTAAAACCCATAATACTGCTGCATCAGGCTGTCAGATCAGGGAAAAAATATCAGGAAAAACATATTTATTATACATCATCACAGCGGATTTTTCCACCTTAAATAACGATATATATCGATGCTCTGCAGGGTACTGAATGCTTTGCAGATTATGGGGACAAAGGGGGCATCTTCCACCCTCCGATTTTGGAAGACTTGTAAAACACTCACAGTTGACAAAAATAACGATACGTTATATGATTTAATGGTATTTTGGACAGAAGAAAGAGGATAAAGTATGTACAGAGAAGAGTATGGTCATTACAGTTGGATTCTGGACAAGGACATGCGCCTCATGATCTACGGGCACAGCGGAATGCCGCTGCTGTGCTTTCCCACGCAGAATTCCATGGCAAACAACTATGAAGATTTCGGTATGATCGACCAGCTGGCCGATTTTATTGAGGAAGGAAGGATTCAGTTGTTTGCGGTGGACAGCGTGGATGCAGAGAGCTGGTCGCTGAAAGAGGGCGACAAGGAATGGCGCGCCGCCCGTCAGGAGCAGTATTTTCACTATATTACCGATGAAGTCATTCCCTTCATGCGCAGCCGCAACGATCAGGTTCCCGCCGTCACCGGCTTCAGCATGGGTGCAAACCATGCACTGATCACCTTCCTCCGCCGCCCGGATCTGTTTTGCGGTGTGATCGGGCTCTCCGGCGTGTACGATTCGGATTATTTTTTTGACGGCTGGATGAACGGAACGCTTTATGAAAGCTCTCCGGAACGTTTTCTCCCGCAGATGCCTGCAGACCATCCGTACATCCGTCTGTACAATGAACGCAGGATCATCCTGTGCTGCGGTCAGGGTGCATGGGAGGAGGACAGCCTGAGGACTCTCAAATATCTTGAAAGCGTCTTCCGCGAGAAGGGGATCCACGCCTGGTGCGATTTCTGGGGCTATGATGTGAACCATGACTGGCCCTGGTGGTATAAGCAGATGCGTTATTTCCTGCCCTATATGCTGGGCGATCAATAAGAAGGGATGTGAATTCGTGAATTTCGTTTTTATCTCTCCAAACTTCCCCCGCACCTACTGGCAGTTCTGTGACCGGCTGCGCCAAAACGGTGTCAATGTGCTGGGCATTGGTGACGCAGCATATGACGGTCTGGAGCCGGAGCTGAAGGGCTGCCTGACCGAGTATTACAAGGTAGGCAGCCTTGAGGACTACGACCAGGTCTACCGCGCCGTCGGTTTTTTTGCATTCAAATACGGAAAGATCGACTGGATCGAGTCGCTGAACGAATACTGGCTGGAGCAGGACGCCCGCCTGCGTACGGACTTTAACGTGACCACCGGTATCCAGGCCGACCGAATCAGCTTCATCAAAGAAAAGGCCCTGATGAAGCAGTTGTATATCGAAGCCGGTATTCCGACCGCACGACAGCACTTCGTTTCGACCCGGGAAGCCGGACGCGAATTTATCGGCCTTGTGGGCTATCCTGTAATTGTCAAGCCGAATATCGGTGTTGGCGCGCATAATACCTGGAAGCTGGAAAATGACGCCGATTTCGACGCTTTCTATGCCGATTTGCCCCCTGTTTCTTATGTAATGGAGGAGTTCATTCAGGGAGACGTCGTCTCCTATGACGGGATTTTTGATTCCAACTGCGAACCGCTGTTCGAGAACATGAACGTATTCCCTCCGGTAATGGACGTTGTCAACGAAAATCTGGATCTGAACTACTATACCTGCCCGGATGTGGCGGAAGGGCTGAGAACTCTTGGACGCAGAACGGTCAAGGCTTTCGGTGTGGACCGGCGCTTCGTCCATCTGGAGTTCTTCCGTCTGACAAAAGAACACAAAGGGCTGGGTGACAAAGGAGATTTTGTGGCTCTGGAAGTCAATATGCGCCCACCCGGAGGCTACACACCGGATATGATGAACTTCGCCCATTCCACAGACGTTTATAAAATCTACGCCGATATGGTGTGCTTTGATGAGCGGCGGCTGCCGGTGTCGGAGGATCAGTACTACTGTGCCTATGCCAGCCGAAAGGACGGGAACCGTTATACCCATACGCACGAGGAGATTATGGATCGCTACGGTACAGTCATGATGATGCAGGAAGAGATGCCGGAGATCAGCTGGGCGACGATGGGACGGTATATGTATACCGTACGCCTGAAGACCTTTGATGAGACCCTAGCATTCATCCGGTTTGTTCAGGGCTGACGGCAATCGCCGGACAGGATTTCTTTAGCAGTATTTTCACCACAAAAAAGGCACTCTGAAGTT
>CACZQT010000356.1 GCA_902783295.1 uncultured Lachnospiraceae bacterium | reverse complement strand
CGACGGACCTGGCAGACGAGGGAGGCGTTTTTCCGTCCGCCGCCCGTATCTACAGGACGGAAGAAAAGCAGCCCGCCCACATCTTCTTTTTCTTCCCGGTACAGCCAGGTGATTTTTTCGCGGGCCTCTTCCCGGCAGGCTTCCAGCAGAAGCTGCCCCGCGCTGCTGTCCGGGGAAAGTTCCTTGCGGTCCAGAAGTGTGGTAAGTACGGAGTCTCCGCCTTCCCATACCAGGTACAGGGCGGACAGGGTCCGGTTGGCGGACAGCTGCTGGCCGAGACGCAGGGAAATCCGGCTCCTGGCCTGGTCTTTTTGCGAAGGAACTTCCCGGTATATCCGTAGATCCTCCGCCAGTTCCTTTTCCTCTGCCGTCTCCTGTCCGAAATGAGCCACTTCACCCAGAAGCTGCTCCAGAAGCAGAGAGGAACCGTACAGGTTGGTATAGATCGTGGCACGGGCATTTTCCAGCACGCGTTCACGCAGCTGAAACCTGGTATAGTAGGAAAAGATGACAGTCGGGATAATACAGCAAAGAGCGATAATGACAGGAAGCAGGAACCGGAGACTCCGGTACCAGCGGATTTTTCGTTTCATACCTGCTCCTTCTTGCCAAACCATTCTTTCATAAAGTCTTTCAGGGCTTTGGCGGCGGGCTGCAGATAGTGATCTCCTCTCCATGCCAGGTAAATATCCGGGTTATACAGGCCGTCGATATTCTGGCTGCTGACTACATCGTATTTTCCGGTTTTCCGGAATTCATTCGTCAGCAGCCGGTTTGTAAAACCGATTCCCAGCCCTTCTTCCAGCAGTTCTTCTTTGTAGGAGCGGCTGTTGGTCAGATAACGGATGTTGGGGATTTTTCCTTTGTGGAAGAAGTTGTAATAATATTCCTCGTAGTAGTCATTCTGTACCAGAGAGATGAAGTCTCCGTCTTCCACATCCTCTATGGTGACGGCAGCAAGCTCTTCCGGAGATCTCCCTGTAGGGACGACAAGGGCAGCGTCTACGCTTCCGATTTTCATCCGCTGGTTGAAGTTCAAAGCGTTGGAGTGCTCGTACAGCAGCAGGATATCCAGATTCTCCGGAAGAGTAGAGTAGGAATTTACGATGGAAAGAAAGGTGAATTTAACATCCAGATGCTGATCTGCAAACTGATGGATACAGGGCAGGATGATATGGATGGGCATATAGGACCCTATGCGGATATGCCCCTGCAGGGTTTCATGAGTGAGGTCTTCCCGGGCTTTTTCCAGGCTCATCATGGAGAGGTAGACGGCATCATAGAATTTCCGGCCTTTGGAGGTAAGCACAATGTTCCGGCCATGGCGTTCAAAAAGCCTGGTGCCAAGTTCTTTTTCCAGCCGGCGTATGGTCTGGGAGAGAGAAGGCTGGGAAACATAGAGAGATTCGGCGGCCTTGGTCATGCTTCCGTGCTTGGCGGTTTCCAGGAAATACTGGAGCTGTAAGAGTTCCATGGACATCCTCCTGATATAATTTTAAAGTTATGACATTCATATTTTACAATGTATTTGAAATTATAGTTTATTTGCACTACAATGTCAATGTACATGAAAATCATCTGCGTTTTATGATAGTTTTTCAACGGAATTATACATTACGGTTTTTCAATAAGAACACAGGCAAAGGAAAGGAGAACGAATGAAAACAAAAGTAACCAGTCTTTATCCCTATCCCGGTTATGAAGCCCACATCGCCATGAACCTTACCACCGATTCCGGCGGAAAGATCAGCATGCAGGAACTTCAGGAGACGATCAAGGCGTATAAACTGGGCTCGGGGACAGAAATGAAGGATATGATGATCCCCGGTCCTGAAGAAGGGCAGGAAATCCGCCTGCACCTGATTATTCCGGCCGGTCTTCCGGAGAAGAGCCCCGTAGTCCTGGATATCCACGGCGGCGGCTATGTCAGCGGAAGCCCGGAGATTGACAATTACCGGAATATCCACATAGCGGAGCATACTCCCTGCATTGTGGCTTCCGTGGAATACCGGCTGGCGACCAGAGAGCTTCCTTTCCCTGCGCAGCTGATGGACTGCCATGCGGCTTATATGTGGCTGCGGGAGCATGCTGCGGAAATCGGCGGAGATCCTGAACGGATCGGGGTTCACGG
>CACZQT010000355.1 GCA_902783295.1 uncultured Lachnospiraceae bacterium | reverse complement strand
GGGAAACACTGATTAAAGCAGCGTTTCCTTAACATCCGACATCATTATTTTATTCAAAATTATATTTTCAGGCAATGACGTTATTTTGCAAAATGGTGCTTTTTCTTTCACAGAAGCAGCAGAGACTCCCTGTATTCGCTCGGGGTTTTTCCTTCGATCTTCTTGAAGACTTTCATGAAATGCTTTACATTCCGGTATCCGACCATTTCGGAGATTTCATAGATCCGAAGGTGGTAGTCCTTCAGGTATTCGGCCGCTTTCCGGATCCGCAGGGCAGCCAGGTAATCGGAGAAACCGACACCTTCTACTTCGGAAAATAACCGGGACAGATAGGAGGGATGGATGAAAACCACGCCGGCTGCGTCCTCGAGAGTTATATGTTCGGCAAAATGTTCTCCCAGATAGACTTTTACATCCCGGACCAGGGCTGCCTTGGTCGCAGAAGTCCCTTCTGCCTGTGTTTCGGAAGAGATCAGCTCTTTTGCAGCTGTGTCCGGAGCTTCCAGCTTTTTCAGGGCAGCTTTGGCCTGGTTCAGGTCAAATTCCAGCCCGCTCACCCGCTGCTTTTCCTCCAGACGGTCAATGCAGCGGTATACTGCTTCGAACAAAGCATCCTCGGAAGCCGGTTTCAGCAGATAATCCACGACCAGGCCGCTGGCCAGCATGGCACGCGCGGCGGAGAAATCGCTGTAGCCGGACAGAGCAATGACCTGGGGCTTATCCGGCAGCTCCTTGATGGCAGAGAGGAGTTCCAGACCGTCCATACCCGGCATGCGGATATCCATAATCATGATATCCGCTGTTTTCTTTTTCAGCAGCTGCAGAGCGCCAAGCCCGTCCGAAGCTTCGTAAAGGACTCTGATCTGCAGCTTTTCCCAGGCAATATCCTTCAGAAGATGCTCTCTGGCCAGGTGTTCGTCATCTACGATCATCAGGGAGTATTCGCGTTCACTCTTCATGGTGATTCTCCTCTTTTGTCGTCCTAAGCTCCAGAGGGATCCGGAAATAGACTTTCGTTCCCTTTTCTTCTTCGCTTTCTATATCAATGGTGTACTGCTCGCCATAGGTAATGCGGATCTGTTCCCGAAGATTCTTCAGGGCGTAACCGCTGCCTTCCACCTTTTCGAAAGCCCGGATTTCTTCCTTCAGCGCCGCCAGCTTCTCCGCAGACATGCCAAGACCATCATCCTGTACGCAGTAGTAAAGCAGCGTTTTTCCTTCTTTTTCTTCTTTTCGAAGAACGATTTTCAGATGATGGTCACCCAGCTTTTTCTCGAACCCGTGGACGATGGCATTCTCGACAACAGGCTGGAACAGATATTTAAGCGCCGCATAGCGGTCCATTTCCGGGAACGTTTCCATTTCCACTTCCAGGCCTTCCCCGTAACGGGCTTTCTGGATCGCCAGGTAGAGTTTCATCAGCTCAGCAATTTCGGAAAGGGGAGCCTTGTCCCGGCCCTCTGCCAGGCTCAGGCGGAAATACCGGGAAAGAATCCAGAGCATATGCGCGGATTTATCTGCCTGCTCCCCCCGGGCTTCGCAGTAGATCATATTCAGCGTATTGTAAAGAAAGTGCTCGTCGATCTGTGACTGCAGAGAATTCAGCTGCGCCTGTTTGCGCAGCAGCTGCTGCACATAGACTTCATCAATGTTGCGCTTCAGTTCGGTAATCATATGATTATAGTTTTCCTGGATCATTCCCATCTCATCTTTACGCCGGACAGGACCGATCGGGGTCAGATCGCCGGACTCCATCTTCTGCAGGTGATCACCCAGTTCCCGCAGGGGCTGCAGGATCAGCAGGTTCTGAAGGAAGTAGGCAGCGGCAGCTGCGAAGATGCCGGTGATTATCATGATGACCGGCATGCCGGGACTCCGGTTCAGCTCGTCCAGGATCTCATCCAGGGAGGTGCAGGAAATGTATTTTCGCCCGTTATTGATGGAATTGTAATACATAACCAGCCAGGAACCTTCCTCATTTTTCCATATATAGGTTCCGTAATTGTTTTTCGATGAAAAGGCTTCCGGGAAAGTGTCCGAAAGATCCGCACCGGCGGCGGTTTCAGCATTTTCCCCTGTCGCCAGCAGCACATCTCCATAATAATCACATACATAGACACGGCTCGAGTGGAAAGTGAAGTTGAAAGCTGATTCCCAGTTTTCCCGACGGACCTGGCAGACGAGGGAGGCGTTTTTCCGTCCGCCGCCCGTATCTACAGGACGGAAGAAAAGCAGCCCGCCCACATCTTCT
>CACZQT010000354.1 GCA_902783295.1 uncultured Lachnospiraceae bacterium | reverse complement strand
AGAGGGTGAGTCTGCTTTTGTTGCTTTCCAGTATTACTACGCCATGACGATTCTGCAGCGGTTTGCTGTCTGTGTGGGAGATTCGGCGTACCGGGCATTTCTTGCGGCTGAGCAGGAAATGCTGGGGGAGAAACTACAGAAACTGTGCTGGCAGGGGGACCGGTTCATTCGTGGATTTAAAGAGGATGGAACTGTGATCGGCGCGCCGGGAGATCAAGAGGCCAGCCTGTGGCTGAATCCGCAGAGCTGGGCGGTGATCAGCGGCGTGGCAGAGGATGAGCAGGCGGAACTTGCCATGGGGCTTGTGGAGAAGGAACTGAATACGGCTTATGGTGCCATCCTGATGGATCCGCCCTATCGCGCGCATGCTTTTGAAGGAGCGTTGTGTGTTATCTTTAACGCCGGTGTAAAGGAAAACGCGGGCATTTTCCTGCAGCCGCAGGGCTGGCTGATTCTGGCGGAAGCACTGCGTGGACGGGGAAACCGTGCGTATCAGTATTATCATGAATCCTGCCCGGCCGCACAGAACGAGATGGCGGACCATCGTATGATGGAGCCGTACTGTTATGGCCAGTTTACGGAAGGGAAGGCCAGTCCTCATCTCGGCCGTTCCCACGTACACTGGCTGACAGGGACAGCATCCACTGTGATGGTCGGATGTGTGGAGGGTATTCTTGGCATGCGTCCGGATCTTCATGGGCTGCATATCGCTCCGTCCATTCCGGCAGCATGGGATGGCTTCGAAATACAGAAGACCTTCCGAGGGCACCGGCTGCATATCGTGGTGGAAAATCCAGATCATGTAGAGTCCGGCTGCCGGAAGCTGCTGGTCAACGGGGAAGAGATGCCCGGCGATTATGTCCCGGCTGACTGCCTGAAAGAAGAAAATGAGCTGTGGGTGCTGATGGGGTAAGTTCCCGTAAACGGCAGCAGTCAGGAGACAGAGTGTGAAAGAGCCGGATCCGGACCGGCAGCGGGCAGACTAGAGAATTAATCTGATCTTAATCCGGCTTACATGCAGTCTTTATCTGGCCGGTTTACAGTTATATCATCCTGAAAGACTTAGAAAGGAGAAGAGAAATGATTATTATGACGACAGTTTTTTTGCTGATGATTCTGGTTGGGGTTATTACTACCGGCATCCGGCTGGCGTGGGGACTGACAAAGTTCGTTTTCGGGCTGGGACTGTTCTGGTTCTGCCCTGTGCTCTTTGTACTCGCTGTTTTGTTTGGCTGGTTCAGCCATCTGTGGCTGCCGATCCTGGTGATCGGGCTGTTGTTCGGCAGGGGCTTCCGAAAGGCCTGAGCCTGTTTCGCAGTGAAAAACACTGCAGAGGCCTCTGCTTCATAAAGGAGTTACAGAATGGAGCAGAATAAAAAAGTCCCTTCCACTCTCTGGACAAGGGACTTTACGATTATTACCCTGGGCAGCGTGGTTTCCATGCTCGGAAATTCTTTGTCCGGGTTTGCCATGAGCCTGATGGTGCTGGATATATCCAGATCCACCCTGCTCTATGCGGTGTATATTGTGATGTATACGCTGCCGCAGCTTTTTGTGCCGATTCTTTCCGGCGCGGTTCTGGACAGGTTTTCCAGAAAGAAAACCATCTATATGCTGGATTTCCTGTCTGCTTTTTTATATCTTCTGATGGCTGCGGTCCTGGCAACGGGCTGGTTTTCTTTCCCGTTTTTTGCAGCGTACTGTTTTATTCTCGGCAGTATACAAAGTACCTATATGGTCGCGTATGAAAGCTTCTATCCGCTGCTGATTACGGAAGGAAACTTCCAGAAAGCCTATTCCATAGCCAGCATACTGGAAACCCTCTCTGCCGTGATGGTACCGGTTTCCGCATTTCTGTACAGGCAGATCGGACTTTCGCCCCTGCTGGCACTGAATGCTGTCTGTTTTTTCGTGGCTGCCGTGATGGAAACAAGAATCCGCACCGACGAGGAATATATACAGACGCAGAAGGAGACGCGGCAGGAAGGAATCCGGCACTCAGTGCAGGTCCTGCGGGATATTCAGGACGGCTTCCGGTATCTTCTTGGGGAAAAAGGGCTGCTGGCCATAGCCATATACTTTGCTTTTTCAGCCGTCTGCGGAGGAGTATCCTCCGTAATTGTGCTTCCCTGGTTTAAGGCGACGTATGCTGACGGTGAATTCTTATATATGCTGGTTTATGCCCCTGCGCTCATCGGGCGTGCGCTCGGGGGCTTTATCCATTACCGGCTGAGCATTCCGCCCAGGCACCGCTACAGAATAGCGCTTTCTGTTTATGTGATCATTTCCGTGTGTGAGGGAATTTATCTGTTTTTACCCATCCCGGTCATGATGATGCTGTGCTTCGTGGTCGGAATCGGAGGCATCACCACCTACACAATCCGGATCTCCGCAACGCAGAGCTATGTTCCGGATGAACGGAAGGGACGCTTTAACGGTGCCTTCAACATGCTTTATACAGCAGGTGCCCTGATCGGGGAGATACTGGCCGGTGTACTTACCACGGTCATACCGGAACGGGTTGTACTGCTGGCCGCGATGCTGCTCTGTGCCCTGGCTGCCGTCGTTTTTATCGGCGGAGGGCGGGAACAGGTTTCGCAGATTTACAACCGGAGCCGATAGGAGAGGGCGTTTAGTCGTCCTCTTCTTCGTCTGTACAGGTCAGTTTGGAGGAAACAGAAAGATCCGCCGAGTACAGATAGGAATACCCGGATACAATTTCAATGCCGACTTCCATGAAAGAATCCGAAGTGAAGGAAGCGCTCTGGTGCCAGCCGTCCGGATTGTATTCCCGGTAGGTAATCTCTTTGGTTTCGCCCTTGCCGATTTTGATGAACGGAGTTTCGTGAGCGGGATGATCATCATCGAGAAATTCTTCGTCTTCGTCATCGGCCGGGGGCTCTTCTTCTTCCGTATCGCCGGCTGCCGGAGAAGAAGGATCCTCATTGTTTTCTTCGGAAGCTCCGAATTCTTTTTCCCAGGCGGCTTCATAACCTTCGGCAACCAGTATGAGATCCTCTTCGCAATCCAGTTCCTGTGCTTCCAGAATCCAGTCAGTGAAGATATCCTCACAGGAATGGTTGGTAATGCGAAGGCTTATAGCCATAGCGGAGGCGCTGCTCCCCGGCTGAAGGCTGGTGACAACCCCGGTTACCGTATTCGGATGAAAAACGACTTCTACTGTACAGACAGCTTTCTTGCCGCTCCCGTCTTTGGCAGCTGCGGTAATTTTCGCAGAACCGGCTCCGACGGCTTTGACATGTCCGCTGCCGTCCACTGTGGCTACCTTGCTGTCGGAACTGCTCCATGTCAATTCTTTGTCTGAAGCGTTGGAGGGACTTACCGTTGCCTTCAGCGTCATTCCTTCTCCATACTTGTTCAGAACAGCAGTCTGCTTATTCAGGCTTATGGAAGAAACCAGAAGTGGCTTGACAGTTACCTTGCAGGTGCTTTTTTTGCCGCTCCCATCCTGAGCCGCTGCTGTAATGGTAACGGTTCCGGCTTTTTTTGCGCTTACTTTTCCTTTGGCATTGACGGCGGCAATATCGCTGTCTGAACTCTTCCAGGATAATTCGGGATTGGCCGCATCAGAAGGGGCAACAGTCGCTTTCAGTACGGCGCTTTCACCGACGTCGAGTGTCAGAGAAGACTTGTCCAGCTTCACAGAGGAGATCTTTTTCCCTTTTACCACTGTTCCCGGTTTGGGATCAGAGCCGGATTTGGAATCATCGCCGGTATTCTTTTTTTCATCAGAATTCTGCCCGGAGGCCTTCTTAACAGTGACGCTGCAGGTGAATTTCTTTTTCAGCACCGTGGCTGTAATGGTGGCCTT
>CACZQT010000353.1 GCA_902783295.1 uncultured Lachnospiraceae bacterium | reverse complement strand
TTCAGCATAGTTCTCGCGCCGCTGCTTCTGAGGCTGACCGGTGTGAATGAAGAGATTTACCGGGAAGCCATCATTTACCTTCGCATATATCTGGGCGGCGTCATGTTCACCGTGATCTATAACTGCGGAACCGGAATCCTGCGGGCCATCGGGGACTCCCGGAGCCCCCTGTATGTGCTTGCTTTTACCAGTTTCCTGAATATTATCCTGGACCTGCTTTTTGTGGGAGTGTTCAAATGGGGGACAGCCGGTGTGGGCATTGCCACCATTCTGGCACAGGGGATTTCCGTGCTGCTCATTTACCGGCTGATCTGCGGAAAAACGGGAGAAGGCTGCCTGGCATTCCGGAAAACCTGGCAGGACGGGCGGAAGACCATTGCGGCGTCCGTCAGCATCGGCTTCGCAGCCGGAGTGCAGAGTGCCCTGATTTCCTTTTCGAACCTGTTTGTGTGGTCCTACATCAACCGCTTCCCTACGGCGGTATCTGCCGGCGTCGGCACAGCCATAAAGCTGGACCGCTTTGTGGTGCTGCCCTGCAAAGCCCTGGCCATGACCACTACGACGTTTGTCAGCCAGAATACCGGAGCCAGGCAGTACCGGCGCGCCCGCAGAGGAATCTGGTACGGACTCGGACTCAGTGCTTCAGTTACAGCCGTGCTGGCTGTTCTGCTATATACATTTGCAGAAACCATGATATCCCTGTTCAGCCCGGATCCGGAGGTTATCCGGATCGGAGCGAACATGTCCCGCTTTCTGGCACCGTTCTATATGGTTATGGTAGTGCGTGAGGTGCTGCTTGGATACATGCGCGGCTATGGGGTCAGCCGGGGCCCGGCGATTGTGTCGCTGATCGGAATGATAGGGGTAAGGCAGGTATTCCTTGCCTGGGCTACGCCGAAATTTGGCACGGTACGTGTGATTTACGCCGCCTTTCCGGTGGGCTGGTGCGCGGCTGCTCTTTTCCTGCTGATTTACATGCTGTTCCGGCTGAAGAGGATGTGGGGAGATATTGAAAAGCCCGAAAAGTAGAGGAAAAACGGGGAGACAAGGGCTGGTCCTTTGTCTCCTCATTTTTGCAGATACAGGAAATATAGTATGAATGGCTGGCGCAAGGATCTCTGCTGATTTATTTCTGCAGGCGGGGCCTTTTTTTGAAGCGCGAGCGATTTTGCGCATCGCTCGCCCCGGCACTGATTTCCCCGGCCTTCTGCAGGGCTGCTTTTGTAAGGAGCGGTCCGATGAGCTCATAGACAAGGACACTGAACAGGATGATGTTGCGGATGAGATTTCCCTGCTCTTCTCCGAGAGCCTGTGCGGAAACGACCATGCCCAGGGCGACGCCGGCCTGAGGAAACAGGGTGATGCCCAGATATTTCCGCACGGTAGGGCTGCACTTCATCATGGAACTGCTGAACAAGGCGCCGAAGTATTTCCCGAGACAGCGCACCAGGATATATACAGCGCCGATCAGGAGAATCACAGGATACCGGAAAACATTCAGATCCAGCTGCGCACCGGAAAGGACAAAAAAGACAGCATACAGAGGAGCGGTCCATTTTGAAGAACGATTCATAATATCCGTGGAATACTCGCTGAGATTGCAGAACATGGTTCCCAGCATCATGCAGACCAGCAGGGCGGAGAAGGAGATTTCAACTCCTCCGCCCAGGGGGATCCTTACGGAGGCCAGGGAGATGGTCATCATCACAAAGGTGATAGTCATGGACAGGCGGTTGGAATTCGAGAAGAACATAGTCTCCAGGGCTGTCAGCAGCATGCCCATCAGGCTCCCCAGCAGCAGGGAGGCGAGAATCTCCAGAAGGGGGTTCACCACTGCGGAAATCAGGTTCAGCTGCCCGCCGATCATAGCCTGGGCTATACCGAAGCTGACGGCAAAGACCACCAGGCCGACTGCATCGTCCAGGGCAACGATGGGAAGAAGCAGGTCTGTGACCGGCCCACTGGCCTTGTACTGGCGCACGACCATCAGTGTTGCTGCGGGAGCTGTCGCAGAGGCGATCGCGCCGAGGGTGATAGCGGCAGGAAAGGGAAGTATCCGGGGGCCGACCAGGAAGTGCAGTCCGATCAGGGCGGCATCCACCAGCAGAGAAGCGCACAGAGCCTGGAGAATTCCGATCACGGTAGCTGTTTTTCCGGTTTCCTTCAAGTGCGCCAGACGAAATTCATTGCCGATATCGAAAGCAATAAATCCGAGGGCGACATTGGACAGGATAGAGACCCGGGCCAGTTCTTCCATGGAGGCAAAGCCCAGTCCCGGGATCTGTACGTTTCCCAGACAGAACGGTCCGACCAGGATGCCGGCTATCAGAAAGGCGGTCACATCCGGGAACTTCAGGTTCAGGTATTTGAAAACACGGGTCATCATGAGACCTGCAAACAGAGCAATAGCGGTCGACAACAGCAGCTGCATGGATAAAACCTTCTTTCTTTCTGTGTCAGAATCAGCGGGTGCCTGCCCGCCGGAACGCAAACGGTCTTTATTATAGTCACGAGAGAGAAAATTTCAAGTTAAGAAAATGTGAAAACGGGAGAAATACGGGGACAGGTTCCTTGCCATATCCGTCCTGCACTTGAATTCGCGCTGCAGACAAGTTAAGATGGTTACGATTCGGAGCCGGATAAAAATCCGGAGACAGACAGGGAGAAGATATAAGATGAATCAGCCGAGTAAAATTGAGGTCCGGGGAGCCCGTGTTCATAACCTGAAGAATATCGATGTGGATATTCCGCTTCACGGAATTGCCGGAATTGCGGGCGTATCCGGTTCCGGCAAGTCTTCGCTGGCCTTAGGCGTTCTGTACGCGGAGGGCTCCCGAAGATATCTGGAATCCCTTTCGACCTATACCAGGCGGAGGATGACGCAGGCCTCCCGGGCAGACGTGGACGAAGTGTTGTATGTTCCCGCGTCCCTGGCACTGCACCAGCGGCCCGGTGTTCCGGGAATCCGCTCCACCTTTGGTACGGGAACAGAGCTTCTGAACAGCCTGCGGCTGATGTTTTCCAGGCTATCCTCACACCGCTGCCCGAACGGGCACTATGTAAAGCCTGGTTTCCAGGTGGCGCTGATGCAGGAGATAATCTGCCCGGAATGCGGCGAGCATTTTTACGGTCCCGGTGCGGAGGAACTGGCTTTCAATTCACAGGGGGCCTGTAAATGCTGCGGAGGAACCGGTACGGTCCGGACGGTGGACCGCAGCACCCTGGTACCGGATGAGAGACTGTCCATCGATGACGGAGCCGTTGCCCCCTGGAATTCCCTGATGTGGTCGCTGATGACCGATGTCTGCAGGGCAATGGGTGTGCGGACGGACGTTCCCTTCAGGGAACTGACCGACGA
>CACZQT010000352.1 GCA_902783295.1 uncultured Lachnospiraceae bacterium | reverse complement strand
GTATAGCTCACATCAATGCACCAGCCCGGCACCACCCTCTGGATAGCATAGTTGTCGTAATACCCTTTTTCTGCGATACTGATGAAGCTGTTCACCGCATTCGGTGCGGCTTCCGGCAGCAGTTCCACCACAATATTTCCACGGTTCTGCAACCGTATCGTCGCTACAGGATTCTGTACTCTCATTCAGTCCAGCCACTCCAGTTCTTCCCAGACCTTCAATTCCGTACCGTCGTCTGAAAGCCCGTATTTCACAATTTCATCGTCCAGCTCGTAGTCATCTCCGTCCAGGGATCTGAGTTCCCCTCCGCAGTATTCTGCCTCGCCTGTAAAAAGGTCCAGCCCTTCCGGACTGACTGACCTGTATTCCACACGCAGTGTTTTCTCTGAAAGCCCTTCCTTCTCAATAACATCCCGCAGCAGCATGATTGATTCTCTCCTTTCGTATGTCGAAAACTTTGCCCAATGGAATGGAACCGGTTCTTTCCGGTGTGAATCCTTCCCTTCCGTTTTCAGATCAGTTCTCCTGTATAAACCCTGGTCTTATTCGGGACTTCCAGTCTGCCGTTCACCGCAAAGCAGTCAAAGATCCTGTTTACCTCAGCGATATAAGCCGGATAATTCTCATCCTCTGTCAGGGGCGAATGCGAACTGGAGAGGCACCTTGTCTGAAATCCCTCCCGGTTATAATGCAGGGGATTCTCGTATTCCACTTCCATGTAAGCATCCCGGAAAAATGACCGGATTCTTATATCGTCTCTTTCCAGTCCCAGATTAAACCCATGAAAGTCCCGGCCATAGGTGGAATAAAGCCGGAACAGCGCCTGTGTAACAGCTGATTCATGATCCCTTTCATTCCAGATCAGAAACACCCGGCAGGGACCTCTTCCGATCCGGATGCATTCCTGCCTGAATTCCTCAGGCGGAAACCAGTGGAACGCCTGCGCCACGGTAATAGCATCCACAGAATGATCCCCGAGGCCTGTAGACGAAGCATCCCCTGTCACCGAGTAAAACCCGGGAAAGCCCGACAGATCCTTCTCCGCAATCCGGCGCATATCTGCATTCGGTTCTACGGCATACACCGTACAGCCGGTTTTCAGCAGCTGTTTCGTAAATTTCCCGGTTCCCGAGCCCACATCCGCCACTGCTGTCGTATTGGAAAACCCATATTTATCAACAAGATCTTTCAGGAAAGCGTCCGCATAGGAAGGCCGCCCTGCTGCATAGAGATCCGCCTTTCCCGTAAAACGTCCTTTGTAATCTTTCTCCATTGACCCCCTCCATATGTATCCTGGTCGCAGATTGGTTTCCCACCAGGACAGGCATGATGAGAATACCAAAAGCAGTAAAAAAAGTCAATGTAATAAACGGGAAACCAGTCCGATTGATTTCATGCCTGTTTTCATATAATATATTTCCAGATGGCCAGGAAATCATTTCCTTTCTTCCGGCATCATTTTCGAGGTAAATAAACTATGCAGGCCTTTAATCCTTACCTTCCCTCCTGGGAATACATTCCTGACGGAGAGCCCCGCCTTTTCGGCGGCAGAGTTTATGTATACGGTTCTCACGATCATTTCAATGCGCCGATCTTCTGTGTGGGAGATTATGTGTGCTGGTCGGCACCGGCGGATCATCTGTCCGACTGGCGTTTTGAAGGATGGTTCCGTGGCCGGTTTTAAATACTTTACGTTCACGGATACCCGGGAAATCACCGTGGAGTTCAGCGGCCGGGCTGAGGGATTCCTGCACATTTCCCATTCCCCGGAAGGGGAAATCATCGGCTCTGCGGAGATCCTCGCTGAAGGACAGCATCAGACAAGCCGCACCGCGATCCGGCCCAGGCCGGGCATACAGGCTCTTTACTTCCGCTTTGAAGGAAGCGGCAGCCTGAACTTTCATTCATTTACTCTGGAATAGCGGAGAGCTGGGAGACAGGGAACGTCTGTGACAAGGGGACAGTCCCTCTGTCCTTTTCCAGGACAGAGGGACTGTCCCCTTGTCACACTCTCCGTTATTTTCCAACCTTTTCTCCGTTCAGGATCACTATATTCATGGGTGTAACTTTTACTTTTGTCCAGACGCCTTCTCTGATATACGGTTCTGAGGCCAGATAGCGGTCCAGTCCTTCGCGGCTGTCGAATTCCATGACCAGGGCTGATCCTTTCATTTTCCCGGCGTCATCCAGCAGTCCGCCGGCACAGATCACTTTTCCTTCCACTTTCGACATATTTTCCAGATGACGCGGACGGACTTCCATCCGCTTTTCCAGCATATTTTCTCCATCGTAAGCCATGATGATAAACTGCATATTTTCCCTCCTTTCGTTCATGCAAGCTTCTGAAAAACAGGCATATAGTCGAGGGGTGCGCATACCGTGACAGTCTGTCCGCCTTCGAAGCATTCTCCGGTGGAGGTCAGCTGCCAGCGCCCGGCGGGAAGATACACCGCCCGTTCAAACTGGTTCAGTTTCAGGATCGGAGCCACCAGGTAGTCCGGACCGAAGAAATACTGATCCTCGATTTCCCAGCACTTCGGATCATACGGGAATTCGTAGAACATCGTGCGGATCAGAGGAGAACCATTGGTACTGGCTTCTTCGTACAGACGCCGGATGTAATCATGCATGGATATGCGGATGTCATAATACCTGCGCATAATCCGGTAATTCTCTTCTCCGTAGCTCCAGAGCTCATTGGGCTGGCCGGTATGCAGATATCCGCCGCCCCAGTCCCGGTCATCCAGTGCAGGAATGTTATAAGGTCCCCGGTCTCCATGCATCCGCAGCACGGCGGAATAAACCGCGAACTGATACCAGCGGATGAGCAGCTGCTGAAAGTCCGGATCCTTCACATCATCCGTCATAAAGCCGCCCACATCAGTTGTCCACCAGGGAATCCCGGCGAGGCCCATATTCAGCCCTGCCTGGAGCTGATCCCGGAAAGCTTCGAAGGTACTGGGCACATCGCCGGACCAGACCACATTGCCGTATTTCTGGCTCCCGGCCCAGGCACAGCGCAGCAGATTGACCACCTTTTTCCCGGTTTTGCGCATGGGCTCATCAAAGGCGCGGCTGTAAAGCTGCGGGTAGATATTGCTGCACGTCAGCGCCGGCCCTTCATAATAGCGGTAATGATCAAAATCATAAACGCCATAGTCCGGCTCTGCGTTGTCAAGCCAGTAGCCGTCAATGCCGAGGCTGCCGTAGTTCCGCTCACATACATCCCAGATATACGCTCTGGCTTCAGGATTAAAAACATCGATTTCCACGCAGTCGCCCTGAAAATCGTAGGTCTGCGCCGCGCCGCGCTCGGTGCGGATGAGCAGGCCCCGCTCCATCAAGGGCTCAAAGTTCTCGCTTCTGCGATCCACGCTCGGCCATACGGAGACGATCACCTTTATGCCCATCCGATGCAGTTCATCCACCATGGACTTCGGATCGGGCCAGTAGGTTTTGTCGAACTTCCAGTCACCCTGGACGGTCCAGTGGAAATAATCGATCACAATCTGGTCGATGTGGATGCCTTCCGCCTGATAGCGGCGTGCCACCTCCAGCACCTCTTCCTGTGTGCGGTAGCGAAGCTTGCACTGCCAGAGCCCCATCCGGTCTTCCGGGAACTCCGGCGCACGCCCTGTAACCGCTGTGTAGTTTTCCAGAATCTGCTTCGGCGTATCTGCCGTCGTAATCCAGTAATCCATGACGCGCGTGGCATGGGCCGTCCACTCGGTGTAGTTTTTGCCAAAAGTAACCTGCCCCACTGCAGGATTGTTCCAGAGGAAGCCATAGCCCAGGGAGGATACCGCGAAAGGAACACTGATCTGGCTGTTCCGCTGGGCAAGCTCCAGTATGCTGCCCTTCAGGTCCAGATAAGGCTGCTGGTATTGTCCCATTCCATAGAGCCTTTCGCCCTGCCGGCTTTCAAACTTCACGCTCAGGCTGTATTCACTGCCGCCGATGACTCCCTTCCAGTTTCTTCCCGTCAGCTTCAGGCAGCGGCTTTCTTTAGAAAGCGTGCCATCATAGTTGCGGAAGTATTCCCGCAGAATCAACTCTTCATCCCTGTAAAAAGAGATCAGGCCGGCAAAGTTGACCACCGCTTTCATCCTGCCGTTTTGTATCACAGCAGACTCCCTGGTATCCCAGCTTCCATCTCCGACCCAGTGAGGCTCTGTTTTGAAGCTGATTTCCGCCCCGGTTTCGGCAGGTTCCATCAAAGCCCGGTCCTTTTCCGGGAAGTGCGGTTCCATAACAGCCCGGATGCGAAGTGCATTCCTTCCCCAGGGTTCAATCCGCAGCGTTTCCCCCTGATGCCTGCAGATCAGTGCATTTCCATCGATCGTAAACTGCATAACCTGTCCTCCTGTCTCTGTTTTTCCTGCCCTGCTGTCGGTTTTCTCAGACGGATTGAAGAAAAACTCCCGCCTGCATAAAGGTGGGAGTTTTCTTCAGTCACTATCAATACTCGTTACATCAGTTTCCGGAACATAGCTTCAAAGTCTTCCAGCGAAGCTTCTCTGGGGTTGCCGGGAGCGCAGGCATCCGCTGCAGCAGATTCGCAAAGGAACGGCAGATCCTCTTCCTTCAGCTTCTCCAGTTTGGTCGGAATGCCGACATCTACAGAGAGCTGCTGAACGGCATCGATAGCCGCCTGGCGGTATGCTTCCTGATCCATGCCCGTGGTATCCACATCAAAAGCCTCTGCGATTGCCTTATATTTCTCGCCGGTGTATTCTTTGTTGAATTCCATGACAATGGGGAGCATCATGGCACAGGCTACACCGTGCGGCGTATCATATACCGCGCCAAGGGTATGAGCCATGGAATGGGCAATGCCCAGACCCACATTGGAATATGCCATGGCTGTCACATACTGAGCCAGAGCCATCCCTTCCCGTCCGTCCGGATCATTGGCTACAGCTTTGCGCAGGTTCTTCGCAATCAGTTTGATTGCTTCCAGATCCAGGCAGTCAGACAGAGCCCAGGCCGCCTTCGTCGTATAACCCTCGATCGCATGTGTCAGCGCATCCATACCTGTGGAAGCCGTAAGGCCTTTCGGCATGGAGGACATCATATCCGGATCCACAACGGCTACATCGGGGATGTCGTTAGGGTCCACGCATACGAATTTACGCTTCTTCTCCACATCAGTGATTACATAGTTAATCGTAGACTCTGCACCGGTGCCGCCGGTCGTAGGTACCGCGATGGTAAATACAGTGCGGTGCTTCGTCGGGGCTACACCTTCCAGAGAGCGGACATCGTAGAATTCCGGATTGTTCACGATAATGCCGATGCCCTTGCCGGTATCCATAGAGGAACCGCCGCCAATCGTGATCATGAAATCCGCGCCGGAAGCTTTGTAAGCATCCACACCCTGCTGTACATTTTCAATGGTGGGATTCGGTTTGATATTGGAATAGATTTCAAAATCAATCCCGTTCTCCTTCAGCAGATCCGTAACCTTGGCAGTAACGCCAAACTTCAGCAGATCCGGATCGGAAGCTACGAAAGCCTTTTTGAATCCCTTGGAAGCGATAATACCGGGAATTTCCTGAATAGCGCCGTGGCCATGGAAAGACATCCCGTTCAGGACAAAACGATTAACAGCCACAATGACTAATCCTCCTTTTCACAACCTGAAAAGTATCATTCGGTTACAATAGTCTTATAGCACATTTACACTGATTTCTTCAACCTGAACTTCTCAGCACTTTCAGGGGAATCAACAAACCATTCCCTATTGAGTGACAGCGGGATCTGCTGTGCAGTCCACCAGTTCGAATACTGTCGGCTGATCAAAGGGAGCACCGTTCGCAGCCATTTCTTCACTGTAAAAACCGCTTCCCACAATGTCGCCGATTCCCTCTGCATTCTCACCGGCATTCACAGTAACATTGTTTGCCTGGCAGCCGGTAAACACGGTAACCGGCATTCCGAGTTCCTCCACCGTATAGCCTCCTGCATATCCGGTGATACCTCCGATCCAGAAACAGTCATCGCCCGCGGTGATGACCACATCCTGAGCCGTCAGATCAGTGAACTGCTCTGCAGCAAAACCACAGCCGGAGATTCCGCCAAGGCCGTAGCAGCTGTTTCCGGCGGTTACAGAGCCGGACGCCGTGCAGTTTGTAACGCTGGTCATTTCCAGGCCGCCGCCGACGATGCCTGCATTTGCCGTGCCATCCGGAATCACAATATCCGCCTGGACTTCACAGCCGGTAATCAGGCTGGACATGCCCGCTCCGGCGATGCCTCCATACATGCCCTCAGCTCCCATTTCCATATAGTGCGCGGTCACTTTACCGTTCACCAGTTTCACATTGGAGATCGTGGAGCAATAGGTGTAGCCCACCACATCGGCAGTCATCATCATACCGTCTGCAGCGGCATTCTCGAGTGTAAAGTTTCCGATTTCCGTGTTGGTAGCGCAGCCAAACAGACCGACTGCCCAGGCTTCGGGCTGGTTCACTGTCAGATTGCGGATCGTATACCCCTGACCGTCGAACGTTCCGGTAAAAGCTGCCGTCATGTCCGGCTCCTCACCTTCCTCACCGCCTCCGGAAACAAATGCGCCGATGGGAGTCCATTCGATACCGGCCAGGTCTATATCGGCCGTCAGAATATATTGTCCGGAGAGGTTTTCGTTCATGGCCGCGAGTTTTTCTGCTGAATCAATCTCGATGACTTCAGCTGCGGCCTCTGTGCCTTCATCAGGAACAACCGCTTCTTCCGCCCGGGTAGAAGCATGGCGTACAGGCTATGCCCATCCAGTGCGATATCACCAACACCGAGCAGATCGAGGAAACCGTCCGCAAGGCGATCGAGC
>CACZQT010000351.1 GCA_902783295.1 uncultured Lachnospiraceae bacterium | reverse complement strand
GGCCTGAAGCGCAGGCTGACAGATCCGGAGCATGCGCGAGAGATCATAGCCATTCAGAATGAACTGGGGAAGATCGATAAAAAGACGATCCGTCTGTAAGACGGGCATTCCGGAGACAGCAGAGAGGTTTCCGGAATACAGAGATTTTTCGGATGGCTGATTTGAATGACTGATTTGAATGACTGGAGGAGGATTCCCATGAGGCTTTCAGATCGTCTGGAGACGATCCTGTCCTGCTGCGGAACCGGGGAGTGCCTGGCAGATGTAGGAACAGACCATGCACAGGTACCGGTTGAACTGATTGAAAGGGGCTGTTTCCGGCAGGCGATTGCCATGGACCTGCGGGAAGGTCCGCTGCAGCGGGCCGAGGAGACCGTACGCCGGCGGAACCTGGAGGACAGGATCCGCATCCGGCAGGCGGACGGACTGGCAGGCCTGTCTCCGGGGGAAGCGGACGTTATCGTCATTGCCGGAATGGGCGGTCCACTGATGAGGCGGATCCTGCAGGACGGAAAAGCGGTGGCGGAAGCGGCCGGACGGCTGGTACTGTCCCCGCAGTCTGAGCTTCCGGAATTCCGGAAGTTCCTGCATACACTGGGCTGCAGGATAGAGGAAGAACGTCTGCTGGAAGATGAGGGAAAAAGATACTCTGTGATGATTGTTTCCCCGGGACAAGAGGATCCCTGGATGCAGGAAGAATACTTTTTCGGAAAGCAGCCGATCGAACGAAGGGATCCGCTGCTTCTGGCCTGGCTCAAGGCGGATCTGGAGGCAGTGGAAAGCCTTCTGGAGAAGCTGAAAGACCTGGAGGGGGAACGGATCCTGGAACGGCGGAAAGCGCTGGCGGAAGACAGGCAGCTGATAAACAAAGCCCTGCACCGCATGCAGCCGGTTCCGCCCGGAAATTCATAAAGAAAGGGGCGACTATGGACGAGTGGATGGTGGAACTGGAAGGCGTGGAGTGCCCGATTCAGAGGGAAACGACCCTGGAAGAACTGGCTGAAAGGTGTCAGCCGGACTTCCAGGCACCGATCGTGCTGGCTGTAGTTAACAACAAGCTGGCGGAACTCACCCGTCGGATTACAAACGGGGATAAAATTCATTTTGTGACGACAGCAGAAACTCCCGGATCCGAGGCCTATGAAAGGAGCCTTCTCATGCTCCTGAACAAAGCCGTTTATGATGTGCTTCCTCCGGAAAACCGCAGGAGAGTGATAGCCCATTTTTCCATAGACCGCGGGGTTTTTCTGGAGATTGAAGGATGTCAGTCAGATGAAGCCATGAAGGAGCAGATCCAGGCCAGAATGGAAGAACTGGTGGAGGAGAACCTTCCTTTCAGGAAATTTTCCATGCATGTGGATGCAGCGCGGGAATATTTCCGGAAAAACGGAATGCAGGACAAAGACCGCATGTTCCGCTATCGCCGCAGTTCGTATATCAATCTGTATGATCTGGACGGTTATGTTGACTACTACTACGGCTATATGGTTCCCGGAACAGGCGTACTGAAGAAATTTGAACTTCTGACCTATGAGCGCGGTTTTACACTGCGGACGCCGGACAGGAAAAAGCAGGAGATCACTCCCTTTGTGCCGCAGACAAAGCTGTACTCCCTGATGCTTACGGAAACGGATTTCTGCGAACATATGCACTGCGCCAACGTGGCGGATATTAATGACCGGATTGCTTCCGGCCACGCCGAGGATCTGATTCTGGAGGCAGAGGCCAGGCAGGAGGCCCGTATCGCTGAAATTGCTTCCCAGATTGCTGCGAAAACGAATGTGAAGTTTGTGATGATTGCAGGCCCGTCATCTTCCGGAAAGACCAGTTTTTCTCATAGACTGTCCGTACAGCTGCGGACACGGGGGCTGGTGCCGCACCCGGTGGCTGTGGATGATTACTTCGTAGACAGGGACAAGACGCCCCGGGACGAAAACGGGGAGTACGATTTTGAAGCGCTGGAAGGTGTAGATATCGAGCAGTTCAACCGGGATATGAATGCGCTGCTGGAAGGACAGGAGGTTCCCATGCCTACCTTTGACTTCCTGGAAGGAAAGCGGACTTACCGGGGAAATACCCTGAAAATCGGTCCGAATGACATCCTGGTGATTGAAGGGATCCATTGCCTGAATGATAAATTGTCCTACAGCCTGCCGCAGGAATCGAAATTCCGGATATATATCAGCGCCCTGACTCAGCTGAACATTGATGACCACAACCGGATTCACACCACGGATGGCCGTCTGATCCGGCGGATGATCCGCGATGCCAGAACGCGGGGGCACAACGCAAAAGCAACCATTGCCAGATGGCAGTCCGTACGCCGTGGGGAAGAGAAGAACATCTTCCCGTACCAGGAAAAAGCTGATGTGATGTTTAACTCATCCCTGGCGTATGAATTTTCCATTATGAAGCCGTTTGCCGAGCAGCTTCTCTATGCCATTTCTGAAACGGATCCGGAGTATATGGAAGCGAACCGTCTGCTGAAGTTATTCGATTATTTCCTGACAATGAGTCCGGAATCGGTTCCCAGGAATTCACTCCTGAAAGAATTTATCGGAGGAAGTATCTTCCCGGTATAAGTGTGCAGGGATGAGAAAACGGGAATCCACGGCTGTGAAATAGTGAAAAAGCCTTGATTTATCAGGATGTTTTTGCTACTATTAATTCGTTTGAGCAGGACAAATGATCGCGGCCGGAAGATTCCCTTCCGGGTGAGGAAAGTCCGGGCTTCACAGGGCAGGATGCCGGTTAACGGCCGGTGGAGGTGACTCCCAGGATAGTGCAACAGAAAGTATACCGCGCCGCCCGGTTTCGGGAGACGTAAGGGTGAAAAGGCAGTGTAAGAGACTACCGGCTGTCTGGTAACAGACAGTGCGTTGTAAACCCCATCTGAAGCAAGACCAACAGAAAGCATAAGGCGGCCCGTCTGCTTTCGGGTAGGTCGCTGGAGCCTGGTGGCAACATCAGGCCTAGATAGATGATCATTCAACGACAGAACCCGGCTTATCGGCCTGCTCAAACATGAAAAAACGATGCGGCGCTGCTAGAACGCCGGACAGGAGGAAGATATGAAAAAGAGAAACCGTTTGTGGGCACTGGCAGTGATTACCGCAGCAGCTCTGAGTATGACGGCCTGCACTCCGGAGAAACCGAAGGAGACGACGGCTGCTCCTACGACGGCAGCTGCAACGACCGAGGCACCTGCCGAGACAACGAAGGAAGCCGAAGTGGAAACCACTGCAGCCGCTGCTGAAACGACTGC
>CACZQT010000350.1 GCA_902783295.1 uncultured Lachnospiraceae bacterium | reverse complement strand
GTGACCATGATCTGCGCAGCGGATGGCGCCGGGGCTTACCTGATCCCGACCCTGGGAGCTACTCTGGCCGGCTCGGTATACGGGGATCACTGTTCCCCGATTTCCGACACTACGATTCTGGCATCCACAGGTGCATCCTGCGAGCATATCCGGCACGTGGAAACACAGCTGCCTTATGCCACGCTGACAGCTGTTGTATGTGCGGTCGGATATCTGATTGCGGGCTTTACCTTGATCCCCTGGATCTCCTTGGCTGTCTGTGCGGTACTCCTGATCGCAGTTATGCTTTTTCTGAACCGTTCTTCATTGGCTGACTGAACTTCAAACCACGAAGTGTGTTTGCACCTCCCGCTGCAAAGGTGGGAGGTTTTCTGCGTAATCAGCCTGTTCAGGCTGTATCAGAGATAAGACAGGAGTGCCCCGTTTTCAAAACCTGGGGCTGAAAGAATTATGGGTTTTTTAATACTGAGTATATTATCAAGTACACTAATTTCCGTGATTATGCGTCTGTCTGCCGGCCGGACAAAAAATGAAACCGCCTTTTTCGGGGCGAATTATGCGGTATGCACGCTTCTGGCGCTTTCTTTCCGGGCAGGGCAGGCAGGCGGCAGCCGGGAAGGTACAGGGTTTGCGATCCTGCTGGGTTTGATCAGCGGAATTATGTACCTGGCAAGCTTCATGCTTCTTCGGAAAAATGTCATAAAAAACGGAGTCGTGCTGCCAGCCGTTTTTATGAAGCTTGGTGTCCTGGTGCCGACCTTCATGGCCGTTCTGATTTATCATCAGCGGATGAAAGCAGCAGGTGTTTTTGGCTTTTTACTGGCAATTCCGGCGATTATCATTGTATGCGGAGACAGCAGCGCAGAGGATGGGGAAAGGACAGATGCCTCATCGCTTAAATGGTCGGCCGGAGGAAGAGGACTGCTTCTGGTGCTTCTGCTGGCAGGCGGTTTTACGGATTCCCTGTCGAAGGTTTACGAAATACATGGTCGGCCGGAAGTGAAAGATATTTACCTGATCGGAACATTTCTGACGGCTATGCTTATATGCGTATTCATGGCAGCCGGGAAGAAGCAGGCTGTCAGAAAAGAGGATCTGTTCTGGGGAATGCTGGTAGGGATTCCGAATTATTTCTGTTCCCGTTTCCTGCTGCAGGCGCTGGAAAGGCTGCCTGCCGTGGCTGCCTATCCGGTCTACAATATCGGCGGCATTCTGCTGGTTACGCTGGCCGGTGTACTGTTTTTCCGGGAGCGGATCGGAGCCCGGAAAGCGGTGGGACTGCTGATGATTCTGGCCGCTCTGGTACTTCTGAATGTATAGCAATAGAGGGGAAGACAAGGGGACAGTCCCTCTGTCCCGTGGGACAGAGGGACTGTCCCCTTGTCTTCCCCTTCTTTTGCATTTTATCGCGAAATCCTTGACAATGTTAGGGGATATGTGATAAAACAGTGGAAAAAGATGAAAAGATTTTTTCATCTGAAAACACTTTTTCACCCACTTAAAGAGGAGGCTTTGTTATGAAGACCATGAAAAAGATGATGGCATTTGCCATGGCGGCGGTTCTGCTTGCTTCTATGGCAGCTCCGAAAGCGGCGGCAGAAGATACGATTAAGATCGGTTTCTTCGCCCCTGTTTCTGCGGCAGCAGCAGCGGCTGACGGTGCTTCCGCAATCAACTCTGCGAAGCTTGCCGTGAAGCTGATCAACGAGAACGGCGGCATTAACGGTGCCACGGTAGAACTGGCTGATTACGATGACGGCCTGGATACAAAGGAAGCGGCAAACATTGCCGAGAAACTGGCCTATGATGATTCTATCGCAGCGGTTGTGTCGGGTTCTTATTCCGGCCCGACCAAGGTAGCTGCCCCTATTTTCCAGGATGCAGGCAAACTGATGGTTTCCGCATATGCTGTACATCCGGATGTTACCGGTGCCGGCGACCTGATTTTCTCTCAGTCTTTCCCGGGCGCTGTTCAGGCGACAGGCGCTGCGGTATTCACTGCGGAACAGCTGAAGGCCACCAAGGTTGCCATCATTTATGTAGATCTGGACTTCGGTACCACCCAGGTCAATGCGTTCAAGGCTAAACTGGAAAAGGACTATCCGGATGTGCAGGTAGTCTTTGAACAGGGCGTTGCGATTTCCGACAGTGACCTTACTTCTGTTGTAACGGCTGCGGCTGCGGCAGGCGCGGACCTGATCTATTCCGTTAACTACTATGAGCAGGCTGCGGAAGTACTTCGCCAGGTAGGCCTGCAGGGTCTGGAGATTCCTGTACTCGGTACCGAAGGTGCTGACTCCTGGATGCTGCTGGATATCGCCGGTGAATATGCAAACGGCCTGTACATCACCACGAACATGAACCGTGATGACCAGAACGAGCAGACACAGGCTTATATCGAGAACTATCGTGCGGAATACGGCATCGAACCCGACATGGTTGGTGCTTCCGTGTACGATGCCTTCCAGGTTCTGTTTGAAGCTATGAAGAACGTCGGCACGGATTCCGAAGCGATGCGTGACTTTATCGCAGGCATGAAGGATTTTGATACCGTTACCGGCACGCTGCTGTATTACAATGCAGAAGGCTCTGCTGTGAAACCTATCCAGGTTCAGCTGGTTACCGACGGCGAATACCACTTCGCGGGTGTGGTTGACGACGCCCAGATCATTGATCCGGCCAACTATTAAACCCGGGAAAAACGAACAAAAGGCACGGATCGTGCTTCCATGTGATTTAAAGTACAGCGGGGGT
>CACZQT010000349.1 GCA_902783295.1 uncultured Lachnospiraceae bacterium | reverse complement strand
CTGGCAGAATACAGTGATTACCAGAATACCTTTGCCGAAAAAGAAATGGAAGAAATCCTTGAATGGCTTTCGGAAGAGGATCCGCCTGAACCGGAAGACTACATGTCTTACTATTACGATCATGATATTTCCGTAACCAGGGCAGATACCCGGGTTCTGAGCTTCTGCGATCTTCAGTCTTCCTTTTCCGGCGGAGCGCATCCAAACTCCTGGTATGAAACCAGAAACTACAATCCCCTCACCGGCCAGCTTCTGAGCCTGCAGGATGTCCTGAACGATCCCGACAGCCTGCCCGAACTGCTGGAAAAAGTCCTGAAGGAAGATGTCTATTCCGAAGCCTTCCTGTATGATGACCTGGCAGCCGCCATCCGGGAAGAAATGGCGAACACCGGCACATACACTGATTCTGTCACCGGAGAAGAAATCGAAATACAGCCCGGTCCCGGCTTCACCCTGGGATACGACTCCATCACTTTCTGGTTCTCCCCCTATGATATCACCAGCTACGCGGCCGGCGGCATCACGGAAACCCTCTGCTTCGAAGATTATCCGGATCTGGTAAAAGCCGAATACATGGAAGTGCCGGATTCCTGGATGTCCCCCATTTTCCAGGATCAGCCTGTGAAGCTTTCCGACGGTTCTGTCGTCAGCTGGCAGGCTTATCCTCTGGATGAATATGAATCGGAATGGAACTATGCTGTTACGGTAAACGGAGTGACCCGTGAAAAAAACGTCTATGCTTTTGACTTTGACAGCTGGCTGATTCACCTGAACGGGAAAAACTTCCTGGCAACAGAATCCTCAGAGGTAGATGATTATGTTTCCCTCGAAGTCACAGATCTGAACGGACTTGCCGGCATCACCTCCCCGGAGGAAATTCCGGAAGGCATCGACATCGGCCGGCATTTCGAGAGCAGCTCGCCCACTGATCCCTGCCAGGTTGCCCTGGGAACCCGGGCGGATCTGTTAAGCACCTATTCCGTATATCGCACCTATCGTTTCGGAGACGACGGCCTGCCGGAAGCTCTGGAAGACTGGGATACTGTCAGGACTTATGATGACCGGCGTATTGAGCTGACTGTCAAGCGCAGACTGGGCGTGGACACCGTGGATGCTTCCGGAGAAATCACCGGAAGTCTGATGCTTCCGGAAGGCACGAAGCTTTATTTCTGGCGTACAGACGGAAGCACCTGGGTGGACATGATTACCGACAGCGATGAAACCGTACGTCTGTATACGGAAGAAGGATGGCCGCAAAAAGTAAACGGGCTTGACGCGGAAGAATATCTGGACGGAATGATGTTTGCAGGCTGACGCACGGATAAAAAATGAACAGATTGCACATTGTGGGACGGGGAGATGTTTCTCTCTGTCCCCTTTTTCAGGGCAAAATGGGACAGGGAGAAATATCCCCCTGTCCCACTTCTGTCTCACCTGTTTTCAGTCGGCCGCCTGATCTTCATGTGTGGCTTCAGTTTCCTCTCCGGCAGCTTCTTTGACTTCGGCATCGATCGCGTCCTCTTTCGGGAAAGCGATGTCTTTCATGGCCGGAAGTTCCGAGATGTCCGGCATCAGCGTGATCCCGCGCAGCTGTTTCTCGCAGGCTTCCAGGATTCTCTCCCGCAGGTCGGCGCAATCCTGCCTTGTTTTTTCCCGAAGATCTACACAGTCCTGCCATGTACGTTCCCGCAGGTTTACGCATTCCTGCATAACGCTCTCGCGCAGCGAAGCGCATTCCTTTTCCGTTTCTTCTTTCAGCCGGTCGGCGTTTTTCCTGGCATTCTCCATGTACTGGTCACAGGCGTTCTGGGCGGCTTCAAATACTCCGTTCATCCGCATGCATGCTTCCGCCAGGGATCCGGATTCGGTAATGATCACTTCCCGTCTTTCCAGCTGTTCTGTAAGCTGCCGGTTCTGTTCCTCCAGCGCTGCCAGACGGGCTGACTGAGACTGCACCAGTTCCATCAGTTCCCGCTTCCGCAGCCAGCGGAAAGATTTTCCGCTTTTCACTTCCGTTGAAGCAGGGGCGGCCGTCAGTCCCGCTGCACCTGTCACGGTTTCCGTTTTTTCCGCAGTCGCGGCTGTCTTATTATCTTCCATAGCCTTACATCTCCTGCTTTCTCATTTTCATCCTGCTTTTAGCAGTTGATCTGTGCCGTCAGTCCCAGCAGTTCCCGGTTTTCTTCCAGGATCGGGTTTACCACTTCTGCCAGAAATTCCTCTGTCTGCTGCGGTGCTCTGCCCACATATTTCCGGGGATCCATGGCTGCCTGGAGTTCTGCCAGGCTCAGTTTAAAGGCCGGATCCGCCGCAATCAGTTCCAGAAGATTATTGTCCAGTCCCTCCTGCTTGACGCGCCTTCCGGCTTCCATGGAAAGGGAACGGATTTTCTCGTGCAGTTCCTGCCGGTCCCCGCCGGCTTTCACTGCATCCATCATGATATTTTCCGTGGCCATGAAAGGCAGCTCACTCATAAGCCGCTTTTCGATCACCTTCGGATATACCACCAGGCCATCCGCCACATTCATATACAGATCCAGGATACCATCCACCGCCAGGAAGGCTTCCGGTACGGAAATCCTCTTGTTGGCGGAATCATCCAGGGTCCTCTCAAACCACTGGGTGGATGCCGTCAGCATAGGGTTCATGGCGTCCGACATCACATAATTGGCCAGAGAGGCGATACGTTCCGAACGCATCGGATTTCTCTTATAGGCCATGGCGGAGGATCCGATCTGGTTCTTTTCAAACGGCTCCTCGATCTCCTTCAGATGCTGAAGCAGCCGGATATCATTGGAAAATTTATGGGCAGTCTGGGCGATTCCCGCCAGAACATTCATGCAGCGGCTGTCATTTTTCCTGGAATAGGTCTGTCCGGATACCGGATAGACGCCCGGAAATCCCATCTTTTCGGCAATCATTTCATCCAGTCTGCGGATTTTTGCATGATCCCCCGAAAACAGTTCCATAAAAGAAGCCTGGGTGCCCGTGGTTCCCTTGGACCCGAGAAGCCTGAGGGAATCCGTCAGGTAGCAGAGATCATCATAATCCAGCTTAAATTCCATCAGCCACAGAGACGCCCGCTTGCCCACCGTGGTCGGCTGTGCCGGCTGAAAATGCGTAAAGGCCAGTGTCGGGAGCGATTTATAACGGTCCGCAAAGGAAGCCAGCTCATTCATGACATTGACCAGCTTCTTTTTCACGAGATCCAGAGCTTCCCGCATGATGATCAGATCCGTATTGTCGCCCACATAACAGCTGGTCGCCCCCAGATGGATAATCCCTTTTGCCTTCGGGCACTGAACCCCGTAGGCATAGACATGGGACATCACATCATGGCGGACTTCCTTTTCCCGGGCTTCGGCTACCTCGTAATTGATGGTATCCTGAT
>CACZQT010000348.1 GCA_902783295.1 uncultured Lachnospiraceae bacterium | reverse complement strand
CCGCGCCTCGGTCCATATCTTCCTGTACAGCTGTTTTCTTATAGGAAAACTCTGCTGTACTGCCGGGTGCCAGCTCAAATGCGTTATCCTCAAACCCGGCGAAGTCCTCGGTCAGGCGGCCATCTTTCAGTGTTACATTTCCGATATTGGCAACAATTACCGTAAAGGATACTTCCCCACCGAGTTCCACATCTTTCCGGGGATCTATTTTCATCACGGCTGTCAGACCTGCAGAAGCAGGCGCCATTTTCACCACGGCGGAACCGGATTTAGATATCCGGCTGCCGTCGCTTCCTTCTCCGGAAACCGTAGCCGTACCAACCACCGTGCCGGCATCCATATCCGCCTGTGTGGCAGTATATGTGAAACTGAATTCTTTTTCAGCACCGGCTTCCAGGTCAAATGCCTGCTCTACCATCTCTTCCGGCAGCTGCGCATCCGCCAGTACAATATTCTTTACAACAGCGGAGCCGCTGTTCTTTACGAGTACTTTATAAGCGATCTCATCTCCGGCTGCTGCGTTTTCCTGCGGTTCAGCCGTTTTCACCACCAGGAGGGCAGCTTCGGGTACTTCAGCCGTCACCGCTGCAGAAGCAGATCCGCTTACCGCCTGGCCTGAAGGATCCTTACCTTCTGCCCATGCTGTTCTTTCTACCTTCCCAGCTTTTACATCCGCTTCCGAAACCGTATAGCCGAATGTGAAAATCTCTTCCTTTCCGGGGGCCAGGTCAAAAGCCTGCGGAACTTCGCCGTCAGGAATCATGGCATCTTCCAGCAGAATATTCTTGATCGTCACATTTCCACTGTTGGAAACAGACAGGGTATAGGTGATGGCATCCCCCTCTGCCGCGGCTTCATTGTCCGCCTTCAGGGAAACCGTCAGCGCCGGCGACGCTGCATTTACGGACGCAGATGCTTCCGCCCGGCCCTCTTTCGGATCCTTTCCACGTACCGCTGAAGCATTGGCAGTTACGGTATCCTGAATGATCCCGGCATCTATATCCGCCTGCGACGCCATATACTGATACCGGAACTCCTCCGTCTCACCCGGAGCCAGCTGGAAACTTCTGTTTGTCAGATCGGCCAGAGAACTCCGCAGGCTTCCGTCTTTCAGCGTAACATTCCCTGTATTGGACACCACAACCGTTCCGCTTAACAGATCTCCTGCAGAAATACCCTCCGAGGGTTCCAGGCTCAGGCTGACTGCCAGCGCAGCCGCCGCTTTTTCCTGGGGATCCTCGTCCTGGACTTTTTCCTCTTCCTGATCGTTATTATCCCGGCTGGAAACCAGGATACCGATCCTGATAGGGCTTCCGCCTTCCGCAGCTAAAGCCGCTGCAGAAAAGCACCCGGCCAGGAGAGGCAGTATCAGCAGAACAGACAACATTCTTCTCAGAAAAGCAGTTTTCATCGTTTTCTCCCCTTCTCCGTCATACGAACCGCCGGACAGAACATCCAGATCCTATGGGTTTCACCGGTACTTTTACTGATCCACAGTCTGTGTGGATGCATCAGGATAAAGTTTCGCATCCACAATCCGGCTGCTCCAGGAGATATTCTCTGCTGCCGCATAATCGTGCAGATCTGACGTATAGAAGTCGAAATAGATATTGGAATAAATCGGCAGAACCGGAAGGATCTCGTTAAAGCGCTCTTCGAAAGCGAGCCATTTCTTCATATACTCCAGATTTGCCCCCGGCTGTGTCCTGCGCATATCTTCCGCGAGACGGAACAGTTCCGAATCCTCCAGCCGGGTATAGTGCCAGGTCAGGGATCCGTTATCTCCCTGCGTGTTAAAATACACCAGCGGGTCGAAAAGCACGTCAAAGTTGGAGGCCAGGAAGAACATATCCACTCCTGCTTCGCTGCGGTCATCCCAGCCGTAATACAGGCGGATCAGCTTCTCGAATTCCATGGGAACCAGCGTCAGGCGGATTCCCGCTTCCTCCAGATAAGGAAGCCAGTTGCTTTCCAGAGAAGCTGCAATCGCAGTATTTTCCGAAGGATATGCCAGCGTCAGATCCAGCGCGAGCGTCCCGGAGCCTTCCTCATCGGAAGCTTCCTTTTCACGGATTCCGGTTTCCTCGTTGAGAACCCAGTCTTCTGACTCCAGAAGAGCTTCTGCTTCCCGCAGGTTCACCCCGTAAGGATTCAGTCCTTTCAGATTCAGGGAAGCCCACTCTTCCAGTTCCCATTCATAAGCTTCCTGGGCTGCCGGATCATCCGCATTCTCCGGAGGATCTACCGGCGCAGAGGAATTTTCCTGCGTATAGCTGTACATCCACTGCCCGATCCCATAGAAGCTGTCGACCCGAAGGCCCAGTCCGTTGGTAATATCCTGTGTAATGGCATCCCTGTCCATGCAGTAAGCCATGGCCTGCCGCACTCTCTGGCTCAGCTCCGGCCGTTCGCAGGCGAAGCTTACATAACTTAAACCCGTACGGGGATAGTTCTGCAGACTGATGCTTCTTCCATCGCCTTCCTGTGCGCGGGTCATCGCGATGCATTCCTGGATGGAATCCGCCCGCGTCATTTTGCTGATTACATCGATGTCCCCGGAGGAAAGCATGGGG
>CACZQT010000347.1 GCA_902783295.1 uncultured Lachnospiraceae bacterium | reverse complement strand
TGCAGAGGAGTGTTATGTTCAAAGATATTGATCAGGAGCGGGCTGCTGACCACAGCGTCCACCTCTATGCCGGTATCAATGTATTCCTGCAGGGATAACTGCCGTTCGATAACGATCAGCGCGCCGGTGCGGGTGCTTCCCAGCAGAAAAGATGCTTTCACCAGTTCCTCCACCGTCTTCGGGCTGAAGCCGTCCGGGTTCTTCATTCCGCCTGTCAGGGAATTCAGGAACATGTTCCCGGTTCCCAGCTGTTCCAGTGCCTTCCGCAGTTCCGGATGGAAAACGACTACCATGGCGGTTACAACTACGCCCAGGGCGTTCCGGAAGATAAAAAGGATCGTATTCAGTTCCAGGATTTCCGCTACGGCATAAAAAAGCAGGAGAATCAGGATGCCCCGGATCAGGAACCATGTCCGGGTATTCCGGACCCAGACCAGAATATAGTACAGAGCAATCGCGATAAGGATGATCTGGATGATATCGGTGACCTGGATCCGCGGGAGGTCAATGGCTGCCAGCTGCCCCCATAAATTGATTAAGGTTTCCATTTTTCACTGTACCTTCCGGGGAATATGTCATTATTTCTTCGGTTCTTCAGGCTTGCGGTGTCCGCTGATTTCCTGTACCTTCCGTTCCGATTTTGAAACCACCATCCGGGGGATGGCCTTCACGTAGTACCTGTATTCATCGTCCTCGTATTTCAGGAACTCCGGCCTGGAATAATCGAAAGATCCCAGGCAGAAGGAAACCACGAGGGCTGCCAGTATGCTCAGCAGGCAGTGGACCACCAGCGGTACTGTCGGAAATGACAGGGACATAATCTGGCCTCCGAGCAGCAGAACCAGCATCAGCAGAAGCCCGCCCACCGTCACGGAAACATATTCAATATAATCTACCGGCAGGCGGTTCAGCACATACACAGCCAGCGCCGCCAGGCAGAAAGCGATAACCAGAAGTACCATGGTGCGGTTGCCGGTCAGGATATTCAGGGAAAGAATAAACTGATCCGGAATCGACCGGGTTGTATCCATCAAGGTCATGGCGTTCCTCTCCAGCCCCAGCATGGTGTAGTAAATCACCACCCCGATTCCCAGGGGAATAAAGGAGAGTCCGTTCCCCAGAAGCCCCGCCAGCAGCGGAATCAGGTACGGAACGCGAAGGTAGAAGGCCAGCGGCACCAGTACGATCAGGGCACTCCCGCCCGGCAGGAAAAGGTAGTGCAGCAGCACCGCAATGAACATCAGGCCGGCCAGAACCGCCGCCGCCTCCCAGGACATGGCCGAAACGTGCCCCAGAAGATACAGGGCAGCTACCGCCGTCATCCCTCCGAAGGGCAGCAGCGAGCAGACCAGGGAAGCCAGGATCACCAGAATCCACCGCATCAGTTCCAGCCGGTAGCCCAGGTGCCAGTTCATCGTCAGCAGCACGCCCATCATCAGAAGAAATTTTAGCAGGGGCAGGAGGTAGGGTTCATAATTGACGAACCAGCCCCTTACCCTCTGCTGAATATCCAGAATCGTTCCCATGTAAACACCAGATCTTTCTTAAAACGCTGTCTTTATACTTGCGAGCCATGCAGTTCCTGCGTAAAAGTGTGTGAAGAAAACGGGCACATGGCTGGATGCTCCGCCTTCTTCAGCCGTTTATTTTTCGTAAAATCTGCAGACCTTCCGCAGCTTGTTTTCCTCTTCCCTGGCCATGCTTTTCGCCTGATAATACCTCAGGGAATAAACGAGGATCAGGATGACAGCCGATACCGCCATAACTACCGCATACAGGATCAGGAAGCGTTTTGCCAGATCGATCAGATCCCCGTAGGAATACGTAGCCAGCCATACATCCGCCGTGCAGACGAACCAGGCTCCGACGATCAGACCGTACACCAGAGTGATGCCGATCAGACCTTTCACAGTCTGGATGCCCACATAATCCTCCGGAAAATAGTCTGTGGCAGGGCGTTTTTTCTTTCCGCTGCGGTTTTCTTCCATCGCGGCTGCCGTCATGGCAACCACCTTTTCTTTATCAATCATATGTCCTCTTCCATGAAATCCCCGCTGCGCCGGCATCCGGAAAATGAACCATTCCGGTCCCGCCCGGGGAGCAGTCTCCTGTACAGACAGGCAGAAAGGGTATAGCATACAACAGTATAGCATACCCTTCCCGAAATTTCTATGGAATATTTATGGAAACGGTGATGAAAGCGTCCCCTGTGTTTGCCTTGACGTTCTTTTTGCCGGAGTGCTATGATGGCTCCGGAGAGGATGATCATAATCATGAGAAAAAACGATTTAACCAGAGGAAGCGAGTGGCCGGCGATCTTCCGCTTCTCCCTTCCGCTGATGGGCGCCAGCCTCCTGCAGACGTTGTATTCCTTTGTGGACAGCGTTATTGTAGGGAATTTTGTCGGGGAGACGGCTTTTGCAGCCATCGGACTTCTTGCATCGTCCATCATGCTGGTCAACATGTTCTGCAGTTCCCTGGGAAACGGCGTCAGTATTGTCACTGCGCAGTTCGTCGGGGCCGGAAAGGAAAAGGATGTCCGTGAAACAGCGGTTACTGCACAGATTCTTTCGCTTGCGGCCGGCATGGCCGTTGTGACACTGTGCCTGCTTGGTTCCTATCCGCTGATCGGCGGCTTTCTGCAGACACCGGATACCATGCTTGCCTACAGCCTGCAGTATTTCCGGATCTATTCTGTCGGCTTATTGTTTCAGTTTATCTACAACGTCTGTTACGGACTTCTGCGGGCTCACGGGGATTCCAAAGGAGCGCTGCTCTTTTTGCTGACGGGCGGCATCCTGAATGTGGCGCTGGATCTTCTTCTGGTCATCGTTTTCCATATGGAGGTGATCGGGGCGGCGCTGGCCACGATCGTGGCTCAGGCAGGTTCGGCCGCAGCCTGCGTCATCTATATGTACCGGAGATATCCTTCTTTTGACCTGCGGAAAAGGGAAAACCGGTTGTTTCACCGGCTGAAAGCCCGCATGATTTCCTCGGTTTCCCTTCCCATCCTCTGCCAGACTTCGGTGCTGAGCATCGGATTCATCGTACTCCAGCGGCTGGTGAACACCTTCGGTCCGGCAAGCATCGAAGGCTTCGCAGCAGAGCAGAAGGTGGAATCTTTTATTCATATCATTCCCGGGGCACTGAACTCTGCCATGTCCAGCTTTACCGGCCAGAACGTCGGCGCCGGGCAGCTGGAACGGGTCGAACGGGGATTCAGAAAAACAGCCCTGGCAGGTTTCCTCGTCAGCGCAGCGATTGCTGTATTCATGATCGCTTTCGATACCCGGCTGTTAAGTATCTTCCACATCAGCGGGGAAGGCCTCGCCCGGGGAGCCGCTCATCTGGACCTGCTGGTCCTTTTCATGCTGCCCCAGTCTGTATACACGATTGCAGCCGGTCTGCTGCAGGGAGCGGGGGACGTAAAGATCACCGCGTTTTCCAGCTTCCTGAATCTGTTTATCCGGGTCACATCCGCTTACCTGATGGCACGCACCCCGATCGGCTTCCGGGCTCTCTGGTGGTCTCTCCCGCCCGCCTGGACGGCCAACTTTCTGATCAATATGCTGCGGGTGAAAAGCGGAAAATGGAAAGAAAAAGCGCTGGTGCGCTCCTGAACCAGTTGGGACATGGACAAGGACAGAGGGACAGTCCCCTTGTCCCTTGTGACAAGGGGACTGTCCCTCTGTCCTCACAACGTATAAGGAGGTCTTATGAATCATCCAACTCTGAAAAATCTTTTCCGGCGTCAGCCTCAGGTGCATTCGGCATGCGCCTTCCCAAAGAGTATACCTGCACATTCTTTACAGATAAGAACAACGGCAGGGCTTTTACCTCTGCTTTTCCTTTTCATGCTTTTCAGTTTTCTGCCGGCAGCAGGCACGGCCGCTGAAGAGCAGCCGGATTCCCAGGCGCAGGTTATTGATCTGCCGGGTGCCGGTCTGCATTTTGTATTCCCTGAGGAATTTGAACAGGCGAGAGGCTGCATCACCTACTCCGGCGGGGAAGAAGTTTCCTACGGGGACGGCATCATCTCCACTGCGCTCTGGTATATAGGAATGACCGAAGAAGAAGTCATTGCTTTCCTTTACAATGAAGCCCCCACGGACGAGGAAATCGACAGGTTCAACCAGATCACGCTGCCTATCGCGTATATCTTCAGCATCGACGGCGGCCGGAACGGGAATGATCTGTCCGACTTTTTCCAGCGTCGCACGCTGACACCACTGGAAGGCCTGGTGGAAATCGGGCAGGCGGAAGACGTTTCCTTCTATCTTTATTACCCGGAACTGGAAGATGCTGCAGAGAATCTGGGGGAATTTAAGGAAGAATTCCTGGCTCTCATATCCGATCCTTCCCTGATCACCGGTCAGCTGACCCTGTCTGTACCGAAAAACCGCTATGCCGGAGCAGGCAGCACTCTTGAATTTGAAACCGTGGATATCGAAGGAAATCCCGTAAGCAGTGCGGATCTTTTCAGGCAGCACAAGGTTACCATGGTCAATATCTGGGCCAGCTGGTGCGGTCCCTGTGTCATGGAACTGCCGGATCTGGAAAAACTGAGTCAGGAATATGCCGAAAAAGGCTGTGCCGTCGTCGGCCTGCTCTATGACGGCGATGACTCCGGTGCAGTAAGCGATGCCGTGAAAATCATGGCGGATGCCGGCGTGACCTATACGGTTCTTCTACCCTGGGAAGGCGCAGAGTACGCTTACCCCGTGCAGGCATTCCCCACCACCATCTTCGTAGACAGCGAGGGAACCATCATCGGGGATCCGGTGATCGGTGCGAACGTACCGGCTTATACCGCAGAACTGGAAAAACTGCTGGCGGAATAAAAGCTGCCGGCGGATGCACAGAAATACACAAAGGAAATACCGGTAAAACCCGTTTTTCCCAAAAACGCCAGGGGGCGCAGTTCCCGGCTCATCAACAGAGCCGGGAACTGCGCCCCCTGGCGTTTCTACGCATAAGACCAGGTACTGCCCATGGCCTTATAATATTCAGTCCACAGTTCGGACATTAATCCATATTCAGGCGGTCCAGATGCCAGATATCCTTTACATATTCCTCGATGGTACGGTCGGAGGAGAACTTGCCGGCATGGGCGACGTTCAGCAGGGCCATACGAGACCAGGCATCCTGATCGCGGTAGGCATCTTCCATCCTCTTCTGCGCTTCCTCATAGGCGCGGAAATCCTTCAGGATGAAATACTGGTCCCTGTTCAGCAGGGAGTCATACAGCGGCTGGAAAAGCTTCTCGTTGTCCGGGCTGTAGAAACCGTTCACCAGCTGCATCAGTACACGGCGCAGTTCCGCGTCGCTGTTGAAAACACCCTTCGGATCGTAGGTGCCGTTCTGCTCAAAAGCGATAACCTCATCCGCAGACAGACCGAAGATGAAAGCATTTTCCCTGCCGACCTCTTCCACGATTTCTACATTCGCTCCGTCCATAGTACCCAGGGTCAGAGCCCCGTTCAGCATGAACTTCATGTTGCCGGTACCGGAAGCTTCCTTGGAAGCCGTAGAAATCTGCTCGGACACATCGCTGGCCGGGAAGATGATTTCCGCGTTGCTCACGCAGTAGTCCTCGATGAAGACCACTTTCAGCCGGTCCCTGACGGCCGGATCGTTGTTGATAATATTCGCCACGGAGTTGATCAGCTTAATGGTCAGCTTCGCGTTGACATAACCGGCCGCTGCCTTTGCCCCGAAGATAAAGGTATGAGGCTGGATGTCCATGTTCGGATCATCCTTCAGGCGGTTGTACAGGTGCATCACATGCAGGATATTCAGAAGCTGGCGCTTGTACTCATGCAGACGCTTGACCTGTACGTCAAAGATGGAATCCGGATTGACTTCCATGTTGTTGTGGTCCATGATGTACTTCGCCAGGCGTACCTTGTTGAGACGCTTGATCTCCCGGAATTCCCTCCTGGCTTCCGGATCATCCGCATACGGAACCAGCTTTTCCAGTTCCTTCAGGTTCGTAATCCAGCCGTCACCGATCTTGCCGGTAATCCAGTCTGCCAGCAGCGGATTGCCGTGCAGCAGGAAGCGGCGCTGGGTGATTCCGTTCGTCTTGTTGGAGAACTTCTCCGGCATCATCTCATAGAAATCCTTCAGCTCGCGCTTTTTCAGGATTTCCGTATGCAGAGCCGCCACGCCGTTCACGGAGAAGCCGCCCACGATGGCCAGGTTGGCCATACGAACCTGCCCGTTGTACAGGATCGCCATCTTGTCCACTTTTTCCGGCTGGTTCGGATACTGCGCGCGGATCTGCAGAACAAAGCGGCGGTTAATTTCATCAATGATCTGGTACACACGGGGCAGCAGCCTCTGGAAGATATCGATCGGCCACTTCTCGGAAGCTTCCGCCATGATGGTATGGTTGGTATAGGCACAGGTCTTCGTGGTAACTTCCCAGGCCTCGTCCCATTCCAGCTTTTCATCATCCAGAAGGATACGCATCAGTTCACCTACCGCTACGGTAGGATGGGTATCGTTCATCTGGATGCATACTTTTTCATACAGCTTCCGGACATCGGGATGGCTTTCCTTGTAACGCTCTACCGCACGCTGCAGAGTAGCGGATACAAAGAAATACTGCTGGCGCAGACGGAGTTCCTTTCCTCTGACGCGGTCGTCAGCGGGATACAGAACCTTGCACAGAGTTTCTGCCAGATTTGCTTCCTTGGCGGAGCCTTCATAATCCGCCTGGCTGAAACGGGCCAGATCCAGCTTCTCCACCGGCTCCGCTTTCCAGATACGAAGGGTATTGATCACACCGTTGCCATAGCCGATCACCGGCATGTCATAGGGTACTGCCAGCACGGACTGATAGCCTTCCTGGATATAGCAGGGGCGGCCGTTCTGATCCGTCTCGTAACGTGTATAGCCGCCGAATTTGATCTCCTTGGTATGTGAGGTACGGCGGATTTCGAAGGGGTTATTATCATCATACAGCCAGACATCCGGAACTTCTTCCTGATATCCGTTCCTGATCTGCTGACGGAACATGCCGTATTTATAGCGGATGCCGCAGCCGTAAGCGTGATAGTTCAGAGTGGACAGAGAATCCAGGAAGCAGGCAGCCAGTCTGCCCAGGCCGCCGTTGCCCAGCGCCCAGTCTCTTTCCTGGTCTTCAATCAGGTTGATATCCACGTTGAATTCCTTCAGGACTTCCGCTACTTCCTTATACGCCTGAATATTGATCAGGTTGTTTCCGAAAGCGCGCCCCATCAGGAACTCCATGGACATGTAATACACCATTTTTACGTCCTGTTCCTTCGCCCGCTTTCTTGTATCGATCCATGCATCTATAATCTGTTCCTTCAGCGCGGAAGCACACGCCCGGTAAATCTGCTCCGGCGTTGCGTCCTCGATGGTAACCTTGGAATTCAGCTTTACAAGCCCTGCAACACGCTGACGAAAATCTTCTTTGTTAAATTCAAAATGATTCATATATCCTCCTGCTTAAGGCAGGCCGGAAGCCGCCCCGTAAGGCAGCCGGTTCCCTGCAATAATTCTTATCTCGTTTTTACACCGTATTCTTTTTTATGTTATGAATACCTTTTTCATTCCGGTTATAAATGGAACGTTTTTCCAGTCTATACCATTTCGGTTTATTTTTCAAGGAAAATCAGCCTTTTTTCTTCAAAACAGTGATTTTTATCCTTCTCTCTCCCCCTGAAATGAAATCAGCTGATACTGCGAGCGGAAGGTTTATTGGCTGCAAACGGAAAACTCTATGGCTGCAAACGACAAATTTCTGTAGTTGCAAATGGGAAATCCTGTGGCTGCAAGTGAAAAGCCCCCTCACAAAGGGAGCTTTTCACTTGCAGTACATTTATTCACCATCTGCGATCTTATGTAACAATACGAGGGAAATGATCAGCACCAGCGGGAATATACCGCCTGCCAGCATGCCGTATCTCAGGCTGTCGCCCGCACGCTGGGTGACGGCTCCGACCAGACTCGGTCCGGAAGCGCCGCCCAGATCCCCGGCCATTGCCAGCAGGGCAAACAGAGCTGTCCCTCCGCGCGGCAGGCGCGGAGAAATGATGCTGATGGTTCCCGGCCACATGATGCCTACCGAAAAGCCGCAGACAATACAGCCGGCCAGGCCGATGACCGGGCTGGCAGAAAGAGTTGCCAGCAGATAGCAGCACAGGCACAGGATTCCGGAACCGGTCATAAAGCGAAACAGATTCAGTTTTGCACCGGCTTTTCCATAATAGACTCTGCTGATACCCATGGCCGCCGCAAAGAGGCAGGGTCCCAGAAGATCCCCCACCGTTTTCGGAAATCCCAGGGCCGCTTCCGTATACGCAGAGGCCCATTGCGCCATAGAAAGCTCTGAAGCACCGGCGCAGACCATAAGAACAAGAGCCACCCAGAAAACGGGAGTCCTGAAAAGGCTGCCGATGGTCATGCCCTTTCCATCCTCCGTCAGTCGCTCGATGGGGCAGACGGCAAAATTGTATATGTTGTACAAAGGGACCAGCGCCCACAGACAGGCCAGCCATTTCCAGTGCTGTATGCCGAAGACGGCAAAGAACACCGTGGAAAGAAGAATCACGCCTACGGACCCCCAGCAGTAAAAGGAATGCAGCATGCTCATCACCGCGTCCTTGTGTTCAAAGGGGCAGGCCTCCACGATGGGGCTGACCAGCACCTCTATGAGACCGCTGCCGATGGCGTAAATAACAACACAGATCATGACCCCTGCAAACGGGTCGGGAAACAGGTCAGGCAGCACAGCCAGGCCTGCCAGGCCGAGTCCGCTGGCGATTTCTGACAGGACGACGCTGCGCCGGTAACCGATGGCATCCGTGAAACGGGCACAGAACAGGTCAACCAGCAGCTGTGTCAGGAAAAACGCCGCGGGAATCAGGGCAATCCGCCCCAGAGATATCCTGTAGTCCGCATGGAACTTCAAAAACAGCAGAGGGGCGAAATTGGCGGCAATTGCCTGCGTGATAAAGCCAAGATAACAGGCTGTCAGCGTCTTCTGGTAATTCTTCTGCATGGTTCGTTATTTCGTCTTCACCTTTACAGCCTTGCTCCAGGCGGATACATAGCTTGTAGAGCTCTTATAAGCACGGATGCGGATATAATAAGTGGTCTTCCACTTCAGCTTCTTGATGGTGTACTTCACGGTTCCGGCCTTCTTCACCTTATAGGTCTTCTTTCCGGAGGTGAATTTGGAGTTCTTTGCGATCTGCACCTGATAGCCGGAAGCTTTTTCGTTCTTCTTCCAGGTGATGGTGACGCTCTTCGCCGCAGGCTTTTTCGTGGCGATGGACGGCGCTGTCAGCCTCCAGGCCGTCTTTGCCCCGGAAGGATCGCTGCGGAAACCGCCCGCTGCGGCAAGCACCCTGTACTGGTATTTGGTCCCGTTCACGACAGCAGCATCCAGGTAAGATGTCTTCGCCGTGGATGCCACATCTGCCCAGTCGCCGCTGCCGGCTTTCCTCTGGAGGATGTATTCCTTCGCATCCGCCCCGGCCGACCAGGTCACTTTCAGCCCCTTCGCCACGTTCTCCGCCGTTTTGATGGAAACCGGTGTAATGATGCGGTTCATGGACCAGCGGTAGTCTTCCTGGCTCCAGTAAGTCCCCGAAATCACCTTGACATAATAGGTGCCTTTATCCAACGTAACCGGTGTGCATTTTGCCGGTTCTTCTTTTTCCCGGAATGTCCGGTTTTCCACCATCTTCTTATTGTCATCTTCCAGCCGGAACACCCAGGTTTTTGCGGATTCCTTATTCCGCTCATACCGGAAGTTCAGCTGATACCGCCCTGTTTCCGGTATTTCGAGGCACCACCAGTCAATATCCGTGGCGCTCATGAGACTGGCAGAATACAGCTTATCATTCTCAGCAGCGTCCGCTTCGTTATAGCTCTTGTTCTGCTCATGTTCCCAGCCTGCCGTTTTCTGATAGAAAAGGTCGAGCCGGTACGGATCGCTGCTGTTATTGGTGCCCTGGCCGGCTTTCAGGTAATAAGTGCCTGCCGGAAGGCCGATGCGGGCGCTCTTTCCCTGCAGCTTGTCCTTATTATTGCACGTGATCTGCAGCCAGTACTTTGTATCCGCATCATACATGCTGACATACCAGTTGCCGGAATCACTGAGATTCTGCGATACCTCCTGAGAGAACTGGACATATCCTTCCTCCGGGAGGGTAAATGCATAGTAATCAACGTCTGCACCGCTCCGGAGGGTACCGTAAGTACTCACCGTTTTCCCGGGATCCGGCGTTATGATATCTGCCGTGGCAAAGGTCTCATTAAACTCCGTTTCCCAGCCGGCAGCCGCATCTGTATGAATGCAGAACTGGAATTCCAGATTCTTATCTGTATTGCTGCTTTTCAGCACTTGCAGATAATACGTTCCTTTTTCTGCGCCGATCCTGGGCAGATAGTGGGAATCCGTCGTGGCGCCGCTGAAGGTGTCTGAAGTAATGGTCTTATATTTCCCCTGGGCAGAATCGATCCCCTGCAGGATAACAGCCCACGATTTGGAGGAAGTACCGGCTGTTTTCCGCCGGAATTCCACGTGGATGCTTCCCTTCGACGGCAATGTAAAAGAATAATACCGCTGGCTCGCACTGCCCATGGTATCCGTAACCCACTGATTCGCCGTTACGGGACGGGCTGTCTCCATCTTCGTGTTGTCCGCCTTTACCACAGACGGCATGAGGACTGCAGCTGCTGTAAACAGCAGGCAGGCAGCTGTCATCCACCACTTCCGAATACTCTTCATAGTTTCTCCTTTCACATCCTGCTTTCATGAACCCATCCGCAGGGGTGAAACGTCCCCTGTCTGATTTGCTGATAAAACACCAGCCATTGATAATTACAGCTTTATTTACAAGAAACCCGTGAGTATTTCCGTAGGTTTCAGCACCACTTTACTTCGTCTTCACCTTCACAGCCTTGCTCCAGGCGGATACATAGCTCGTAGAGCTCTTATACGTACGGATACGGATATAATAGCTGGTATTCCACTTCAGCTTTTTCATGGTATACTTCACAGTTCCGGCCTTCTTCACCGTATAGGTCTTCTTTCCGGCTGTGAATTTGGAATTTGTCGCAAGCTGGATCTGATAACCGGATGCTTTGGCGTTCTTCTTCCAGGTAATGGTAATCTGCTTCGGCGCTGCCTTCTTTGTCTGAATGGAAGGGGCCGTCAGCCTCCATGCGGTCTTTTCGGAAGAAGCTGCACTGCGGGCTGCACCGGCCGCGGCAATCACACGGTACTGGTATTTTGTCCCGTTGCTCACAGCCTTGTCCAGATAAGAAGTCTTCGCGGTCCTCGTTACATCCGTCCAGTCACCGCTGCCGGCCTTTTTCTGGAGAATGTATTCGTTCGCGCCGGCGGAAGCCGACCAGGTCACTTTCAGGCCTTTGGATTGATTGGCCACTTTTTTGACGGTTCCCGGGGTGATATTCTGCTTCATCGACCAGCTGTAATCCCCTGTACTCGGACCGCTGCTGTTTCCCTGAACTATGATATAGTAAACGCCTTTTTTCAGGGAAACCGGCACATAAGTTTCCGGATCTTTGTTTTCATAACAGGTCCAGGATTCCAGCGATTCTCCGCTGTCGTTTTCCAGGCAGACGGCCCAGAAGCAGCCGGATTCTTTGTCTCTGGTGTACCGGAAATCCAACCGGTAGTTTCCATCCTGCAGAACATCCAGCCGGTAGTAATCCAGATCATCATAATAATGAATACTTCCGTGGAGAACCTGGTCTGTCTCCGCCGCATCCGCCTTTTTATAGTTCGCGTTGGGCTCGGATTCCCAGCCGGACGCTTCCTGATAATACACTTCCAGCTTGTATTTCTCAAAGCTGGCATTGCTCCATAACGTTCCGGCGGAAATATAATACCTGCCGGCCGGCACGCCGATGCAGGCGCTCTTCGCCTCCAGTTCTTCCTGGTTATCGCAGTGGATACTGCAGAATATCTCATCTTCCTTGCTGTGGAAATCCGCAGTCCAGGTGCCGGAATCACTCAGATTCCTGGAAACCGACAGGGAATACTGAATATAGCCCTTTTTCGGAACATCCAGGTAAAAATAATCCTGGTCCGTGGTTCTGTCATACGCCGTCATGCTGACTGCATTAATCGAAGAAGTTTTTCCGGACTGAAGAACGATCGGGTTGGCAAAAGCAATACTGTCATTGTATTCTTTTTCCCAGTCGGCGGCAGCCTTCACATTGACCCGGAACTCGTATTCCACATTCCCGTCCGAATAGTTTCCGGCAACGACCTCCACGAAAAATGTTCCCGCCGTCACACCCACCTCCGGCAGGAAATGAGAATTCGTCTTTACGCAGTGAAACTCGCTGAACGTCATCGTGTCATATCTTTCATCCTGCGCATTATATCCCCAGAAATCCACGCCCCAGTAATTCTCGGTAATGCCTTCTGTTTTCCGTCTGAATTCTACCTGGGCCGTACCTGCCGCAGGCATCTGGAATCTGTAGTATCTGGAACCGGCGTCTCCCATCTTCCCGGCAACCCACTGGTTGATCTGGATCGGGCTGGCGGTTTCCAGAGTTGTGTTGTCCGCCTTTGCCACAGATGGACCAGCCAGCACTGCGAACAGCAGGCAGGCAGCCATCCACCATTTCAGAACTTTTTTCATGGAATTTTCCTCCCTTTCAAATCGCTTCATATTGCCGAATGTACTTTATTTATTGTAACAAAAGCAGGGGTATTTTTCAAGAAAAGACAGAGGGACAGTCCCCTTGTCCCGCATGTGCGGGACAAGGGGACTGTCCCTCTGTCTCTATGATCAGTTCTTCTTTACGCCGAGCGTTACCGCTTCGCCGTTGATCTTCCATTCTTTGACATAGCCGTCGGTTTCACCGATGACAAGGGTATCGCCCATGACATCACCCAGCAGCTCGGTTTCGTGGTCCTTCATGGCCTGCGCCAGGCTGTCGTTGCCGGACGCATACACCGTGATGTGGTCCATAACCTCAAAACCGGCTTCCTTGCGCATGGTCTGGATCTTGCTCGTGATCTCACGCAGCAGGCCTTCTTCCAGCAGCTCCGGCGTCAGGTTGGTATCCAGGGCTACGGTCCATTCGCCGTATACTTCAGACACAAAGCCTTCTGCCTGGGCGGTTTCGATCAGCAGATCTTCTTCGGCCAGAGATGCCTTCTCGCCGTCAGACAGGGTCAGGGTCAGATAACCGGTATCCGTCAGTTCCTTCATGGCTGCCTGACCGTCCACATTCTGCAGCAG
>CACZQT010000346.1 GCA_902783295.1 uncultured Lachnospiraceae bacterium | reverse complement strand
TTCGAGGCTGATCGGCAGCTGTCAGGAAATGCTCCACGCCTGTGCACACATGGCACGGCCGCCTTCTGAAAACTTCAGTGAGACCGTCCCGATCTGCGGGCTCTGCAGAACAACACTCTCCCGGGCGGCGAGTTCCGTATACCTGCCTTTATATGAGGCGGAGACATGGCCTTCTGTACAGTAAATGATCAGAACTTCTGTTTCGGGCTCCGGGGTGAGAATTTCTTCGCCGGGAGTTCCGTTTCCCAGGGGAGTTATGCGGCCATCACAGGCTCCTTTGCGGAGCATCAGGTTGAAATCCGTGCAGCGCCCCCGGGAATGGGTGGCGTCAGCTCCGTCAAACCGGTGCACTGCGTAAGGCGTCAGCTCGATGGGAGCGCCGCTATTATGTGTCAGTACCATTTTCCCCTGCAGCGGTGCAATAAGGCGCATATAGTCCGGCAGTGCGGTAAAATCAGATTCCTCCAGGTCGACGGTCGCCGAACTGAGGCGCCACAGAAAATTACGGTCAACATACAAAGCGCTTTCCGGCGCAATGGCAATCTGTATCGTTTTGCCTCCGGACCAGCTGCTGACCTGGTAATTCTGCTCTGTCAGATGTTTCATGGGATGTTCACTCCTTTTACGGGTCGGGACCATTTGTCCCGACTTTTATCTTGAAAAGAAAAGGCGGCCGTACAGGACCGCCTTTCTTTTTTGCGAAAAATATCTGCAGGTGTACTCTTTTATGATTTCTCAGCCATCGATCAGCTTTAAGATTTCCGCATAGCTCTCATCTGCGAGCGGCAGAGCGTGGGCGAGAAGAGCCTCACCGCGCCTGCGGTATTCTGCTGCAAACTCCCGGTCCTTGATAGAACCGATGTTGATCAGAACATTCAGCCAGGCGCCTTGGATGCCTGCTTTCAGAGAGAGCAGGGCAACACCCAGGTCACTGGCGCTGGTATCGTTGAAACGTCCCAGCAGGGAGGAGGCCAGGGTGACTGTTTCGTCACAGAGCTCCATCATTTCCATCGGGGTTTTGGTGCAGCCTTTAAGGCCTTCCTGGATGGCTGCGGAACGTGCCGCTTTTTCTTCATCGGTCGCCTTCGGCATTCCGAAAGCGGCGCTGACGACATTGAACGCGTCAGTATCCCGGTCCATGACATCAATGAGCTTTGCCTGCAGAACTCTGGCCTGCTGTTCTACTTCGGAGGCGTGTTCTGCATACTCGGCATATTTTTTACGTCCCTGTGTCAGCACAGCGACCATGGCTGTAAGCGCAGCGCCTATGGCGCCATAAAGGGAAGCTGCGGAACCTCCGCCGGGTGCCGGCGCATCAGAAGCGACCAGGTCAGCAAAATCACGGACAGTTAAATCTGCCAGTTTCATGTGCGTTCCTCCTTATTGGGGATAATCTTGTTTTGCGTCTGCCGGGGCGGGAGCCTGTCCGGACCCTGAAAGACCGGTTCTGTACTGCAGACCCGGCAGTCAGTCCGCTCAGGATTCGCTGCTGTTCCCCAGCATATCAATGATATGGTATTCCATGATCTGGTTTTTGCAGTCGAAGTTTTCAAGCTTCAGATAGAATTCGGCGCAGTCCAGCAGTGCTTTGGCGGGAGACAGACCCACCAGCTCGCAGCCGACCACGTGGGTGCCGTAGCGGTCTGCCAGGGCTTTAATCATCTCGTATACCGCAAAAATCGAGGTGTCCTCATAATTGACCATGTTCATGGAAACCTGGGCAATGCCGCGGTCCTCCAGCATGAAGCCCATAGCTTTACAGCTGCGGAAACCGCCGGAAGAAGCGCGGATGACTTTGGCAATGTCCTTTGCAATCTGTACATCGGATGTGGCCAGGTTCACGTTGAATGCAATCAGAGGCGGACGGGCTCCGATGGCGGTAATGCCGGCCGTCGGATGAATCTTTCTTTCACCGAAGTCAGGAGCCCAGTCGGGCTGAAGCAGCTTTTCGGGCATCCCCTCAAACTGACCCTTGCGGCAGGTGGCGAGATTGCGGCGCTCCGGCCGGGTGGCAGAATCCTCATACAGGAAGGACGGTATCTTCAGTTCGTCCCAGATGCGCTGGCCCAGGCGCTTACTCATTTCCACACATTCCGCAACAGTAACATCCATCGTAGGAACAAAGGGGATTACGTCGGTAGCGCCCATGCGGGAATGTTCTCCGACATGCTTGTTCATATCAATCAGTTCAGCGGCTTTCTTTGTCAGCTGGAAGGCCACTTCTTCGACCGCTTCGGGACTGCCGAGAAGCGTGAAAACGCTGCGGTTATGATTGCCGTCGGTCTGTGCGTCAAACAGAATGCAGCCGGGAACGCTCTTGGCCACTTCGACCAGGGCATTATAGCCGGCTTCGTCCCTTTCGCGGCTGAGGCTGAAATTGGGAATGCACTCAACAAGTCTTGCCATGTAGATTTTACCTCCTTCTATACGATGGTATTGTGTTTTGGGCTTTGCCTGCAGTGGAAAATTCAGCGGTTGCCCTCTCGAAATTCAGCAGAAAGACATTATGCGTCAGCTGAACGCACTGGAAATGTACAGCTTTTGCAGCATCTTATTTTAATTGATACAAGGTGCGTATTCAAGCCTAATTTTGCGATTTCTTGCATGATTTTCTGCGAAAAAAAGTCTTGAAAATTTTTTCAAAAAAACTATTGACAACTGCTTCCGGGAGTGGTAGATTGAACAGGCTGTCGCCGAGAACGACAGCAACGCACCTTGACAAATGAACAGCATATTCCAACCCTGAAAGATTCCATAAAAACATAGGTTCCATTCACGGGAACCTGGTTTTC
>CACZQT010000345.1 GCA_902783295.1 uncultured Lachnospiraceae bacterium | reverse complement strand
GTGCCGGTAGCCGCTGCCGCAGACTGCAGGGCAGGGGTCGCGTTCGCCATAATCAGGTCCATATCCGGTTCCGCAGCCAGGTTTACGCAGATCTGGGTGGCGGTAGCAGTATCGCCGGAGGCGTTCTGAACATCGATCACTACGGCATCGCCGAAGGTTTCCGTCAGGACATCGCAGAATCCCTGCGTAGCGGCGTCGAGCGCCACATGCTGTACAAGCTGGCAGACACCTACTTTATAAGTCTGCTGTTCAGCTGCCACGACGGGGGTTGCCATAGCCATCAGAGCTGCCATTCCCAGCGCGAGTATCCGGTTCTTCTTCATTTTCATTTCCTCCCTGAAAGTATTCTGATTTTGCTTTCGCACATAAAAGCGTCTATGTGCTAAAGCAAGTCGTATATGTGTTTATAGCATAAATGCAGTCGCAAGTCAATCGGTTTCGGCGGCAGAGACTGACTACGCTCCCAGCAGAGGCTGTTCATATTCGTCGAGTGCCAGGTTAATGATATATGTATCGTATACACCATACTCGATACAGCAGCGGATAATCATATCAAAGCAGCTGCTGGGAGAAAATGCGTACCCGGCCCTGGCCAGCATGTCCGTGGCTTCATCCAGGTTGAGACGAAGCGCCAGGGCAAAGGCCATCGCCGTAGTTTTTTTCGGCTGATATTCCCGGTTGCTGCGGATTCTGGAAAACAGCCTCCGGTCAATGTTGGCCCGCTTGTACACCTCAGTGTCTGTGTACCCCTTCTCATCAATCAGTCGGAACAGGCTCTCCTGCCAGGTTTCTCCGAGATGTGATATCCACTCTTCCAGGGAACGGGGAATTCCGGGAATACGAGGCGTCTCCGGCTGAGCCGCAGCTTTTTTCCCGGGCTGCGCTGCCGCTTTTTTCTCCGGCTGCGCTGCTGCTTTCGGCTGCGCTGCCGCTTTTTTCTCCGGCTTAGCTGCCGCTTTTTCCTCGCTGACTCGGTCTGCGGACTTCGCACGCCGGAACAATCCTTTCGGACCGCCTCTGCCGGCTTCCCGGCTTCCTGCGGCTTCTGACAGCAGTCTTCCTGACGGGCTCTTTGCCGCTTCCCCCGGGATGCCGCTCTTCACTCTCCCTTTTCGGCCCGGCTGCTCGAAAGAGCTTTCAGGCAGAGCTATCGGTTCGGGAATCCCGGCGCTGTCATTTAAAGTCAGCTCCCAGCTTCCATCCGGAGCATCTTCCAGTCCTACCCGCTCATCTTCCCCGGTCTGCGCTTCCCGTTCGATCTGTGCTTCACGCCTGCGCTTTTCCAGCCACTCCGCCCGTCTGAGCGCTTCCTGTCGCCGCGCTTCCCGTATTTGTTCTTCCTGTCTCCGCTCTTCCTGTATCGATACTTCGGCTTCCGGTTTATAATGCTTTTTCAGGTAAGTCCGCACTTCGGCAAAAAAATCTCCTGATAAGGAAAACGTATATGCCTCCGGAAGTACCAGGATGATTTCCATGTCCGAATCCGTATTTCTCTCGAATTCTCTAAATGCGGAAACAGCCGTTTCCAGCGCCTCCGTCTTCGAGAACCGGTACGTTCCGGCTTGAATCAGGGGAAAGGCGATACTCTCACACCCCAGTTCCCGGGCCAGACTCAGGCTGTTTTCATAGCAGTGCCGGACAATATTCCTTTCTCCTAAAAAGCCGCCCCCAAAACCTGGTCCGGCTGTATGGATGATGTACTTCGCCGGAAGTGCAAAAGCCGGAGTGGCAGCAGCCTCACCGGGACGAATCCGCCCGATCTTCTTTCTCTCTTCCAGAAGTTCTTCAGCCCCTGCCGCGCGGTAAATGGTTCCATCCGTCCCCCTGCCATACTTTGGCTGCGGGCTGGCTGTAATCACAATGGCATCCGCACGTACACGCGTAATGTCTTCCCTGGTAATATGAAACGACATATCTTTCCCTCCCTTGCTCTGTCTTTCGACTCCGGCTTCAGTTTTGCCCCTCATACAGCTGCTGTACACTGGAAATCCGGAAATTCCTGTGGTATACTGGCTGAGTGAAAGGAAATACTCCTATGGAAACGAATTTCTGGAAAAAATATAAAGATCTGATCCTTCTGTTTACCATCACGATCTGTGTCATCTTCCTGGTCGCGCTGTTCTTTTTCCGTACCTCCGTTTTTGTAAAAGCATTCCGGGCCATATCTTCCATACTGGCTCCCTTTATATACGGATTTGTAATCGCTTATCTCCTCCGGCCGGTCAGCATCCGGCTGGAAAGGCTGCTTCTGCGGATCGGGAAGAATTCTTCAGGGAAAAGACGCGGCCTGGCCAGGACCGTTTCCATTATCCTTTCCCTTCTTCTGCTGCTGGCCGCCATTACAGCTCTCCTGCTTCTGGTTCTTCCCCAGATCGTATCCAGCATTTCCAGGATTATTTCCCGGCTGCCGGCTGCAATTGACAGCTTCCAGGCCTGGCTGACCGGTCTGGACAGCGGGGATGAGGCCAGCCACGAACTGGTCAGCACCATCAATCAGATCACGGAGACGGTCTCCCAGAAGGTACAGAGTTTCCTGCAGACCTCCCTGCTTCCGACGCTGCAGACTGCCATTACCCGTGTGACATCCAGTTTCATGGGCATCCTGGGAGTGCTGAAAGATTTCGGCCTTGGCTGCATCATTTCCGTGTATTATCTGACCAGCTGGGAAAAGTTCGGCATGCAGGCCAGGATGCTGTTTTACAGTTCGATGTCCCGGAAATCCGCCGACATCGTCATGGAAGAAACGCATTTTATCAACCGGATGTTCAGCGGCTTTATCATCGGGAAGCTGGTGGACTCGGCTATCATCGGCGTCATCTGCTTCCTGTTTACGGAGCTTTTCAATTTTCCGTACGCCATGCTGATCAGCGTCATCGTTGGCGTCACAAATATCATCCCGTTCTTCGGTCCTTACCTTGGCGCTATCCCCTCGATTCTGCTGCTTATGACAGAGAGCTTTCCGAAAGCCATCGTCTTTCTTGTTTTTATTATCGTTCTACAGCAGGTGGACGGAAATATCATCGGGCCGAAAATTCTGGGAGACAGGCTGGGCATTTCCAGTTTCTGGATCCTTTTCTCCATTCTCTTCTTTGGCGCACTCTGGGGACTGGTCGGAATGCTGGTCGGCGCTCCGATCTTCGCCGTGCTGTATGATCTTATCAAAAAAAGGACCCGCCGCGGGCTGAAAGCAAGAGGCTGCGAAGAACTGGCAGATCAGTACCGGGAAGCCTTTAAGCAGTAAAACAGGCCGTCTTTGGACAGAGGGACGTTTATGACAGAATCATTTGCAGCTGAAATGAGTCTGTCATAAACGTCCCTCTGTCTCTTCCGTTCTTTCGGGCAGCTTCCTATAATACCTCAATTATCTTACAATAAATTCGAATTTCTCCCCATAACCACACTGATAGCTGGTGTGGACCGGCGCCCCGTCCGCCCTCAGTACGCAGCCTTTGATTTCCAGCAAAGCCGTATTCCGGGAAACATTCAGCAGTTTCGCCATGCGGCTGTCGGCCTTTACAATATTCAGGCGGATGGTGGAGGATTTCAGTTCAATCCCCCTCACCTCCCGCAGGTACCTGTACATGGATTCGTTCTCCAGATCCAGGGAAAGCAAATCTGAATATTCCATGGGCAAATAACTTTCTTCAAAAGCCAGCGGCTTTCCATTTCCTGTCCGGATCCGGGAAATATGTACTGCGGATTCACCCTCCTTTAGTTTCAGGAGGCTGCGGATCCGCAAAGATTTCGGCACAACAATTTCTTTTTCCAGCATGACGGCTCCCGGTTTCAATCCGTTTTCCTCGCACATTTCGCTGAAACTTAAGGGGCCGTTGTCCAGGCGGCGGGAAAAGCGCGGTGCACAGACAAATGTGCCTTTTCCCTGCTTTTTCTCCACCAGTCCCTGATTTACAAGCTCTTCTATGGCCCGGCGCACGGTAATCCGGCTGACCTCATATGTCTGTGACAATTCTGCCTCTGTAGGAATCCGGCCGCTCTCCCCAAAAGCATTGGCCGCAATGTCTCTACGAAGCTGTTCCACAAGCTGTGCATACAGCGGAATAATACTGTTGTGGTCGATAGCTCGCATTTCCACTTCTTCTCCTCTTGTATACTGAATCCGCAGCCAGGCAATGCAACTGCAGTTGAGCCGGCTACTTGTCCTATATGGGCATATGATGTATTACAACTATCATACTATATCCGATATCAACAGTTTTTGTCAAGGCAATCGCAGTCAGGGAAATCTCCGAAAAAAGAAAAAGCACCGGCCCCCCATTCAGCTGGAAGGCCGGCACGTTTTATCAGTATTCAAACTTCCACATATACCTTCTGTAGGTCATGGGATGCATGCGTACGTCTCCCATCGCGGAAATAAACTGCTTGCTGATGGGATGCATCAGAGATGCGTTGAAATACTCCGCCACATGTTCGTCGATCTCATCCAGTCCCAGTTCCTTCGCGTCGATAATCCAGTGATGTCCCGCGAACTGGTTCAGAAAACGCTCCGCCCTTTCGTCCACCGGACGGGTACGTCCCACGCTCTTAAACAGCAGGATCGCCAGGTCCTTGTCGGTTGTCTCAAACGCACCGTGGAAATATTCTCCGGAGTGAATCGGCACGCAGTGTACCGTCTGCATTTCCTGGAAGAAACAGAATGCATCGCTGTACGCCACTTCCCAGGCGGACCCGCTGGACATAACATTCCAGATGGCATCATCCTTATAGGTCATGGCAAACTTCGCAGCGGCAGGTTTCAGGCTGTTGTAAGCGCGGCCATAAATGGCCTCGAGTTTCTTAAAGCCGTCTATTGCCTGGTCAAAATACGGATAGTTCTCGTATTCCTTCAGCAGTACAAAAGCCAGCTTCAGGGCCGTGCCCATGCTGTTTGTGTGCACCAGCTCCGGATTTTTATACCATTCATCCGCATGATTATAGGTAATATGACACCATCCGGCCTGGGATGTTTCGGAATTGCTGTCTCCGGACAGGGCAATGCTCACTGCTCCGAGTTTGTTTGCGGTCTTGATGGCCTCTACCGTTTCGGCGGTTGCCTTGGTAGAAGTGCCGATCACCAACGTATTTTTGTCAATATTCCGGGGCGTCGCATTCACGAATTCGCTTGCATTGTACGCCTGTACCCGGATGTTTCCTTCCTGATTCAGCAGGAAGCGGGCCGGAATGGAAGACGCCAGCGAACCGCCGCAGGCCACAAACACGATCTGTTTCAGGCCGCCTCTCGCATCCAGTTCTTTTTTGACTTTCTCAACGACTTCGACAACTTCCTGTAATCCGATGATTCCATTCATCATAGCTTTTCTCCATGCAGTTTCCTGCTTAAAATTATATGAAAATCCACCTGGGGTTTTACGCGTTTCTCAATCCGGCTGTCCGGGCCTCGTCAATCTTCCATTCCACGCCGTCGGGAATAATGACTACGCCATACTCTTTTTCCGCAGCCTCCACAGACACCTTGCCTTCAACAACGTCCTTCAGTACCAGTTCCTGACTGCGCTTTTTAGGATCGCCGTAGCCGCCGGCACCGGGAGTAATCACCCGGATGATATCCCCTTTCTTCAGAGGGAAACTGGTGGTCTTGTGTCCCATCCGGGTCACGCTGCCATCTTCTGCCGCCACACGGTAAAATGCGCCGGCGCCGCCTTCTTTTCCTCCGGCGAGACCCCAGGGATGGAACTTATGCCGGTCGCCCAGGCCGGTGTATTTCACATCGTCCTGCAGGACTTCCAGTTCCCTTTCGATCCCAAGACCGCCGCGTTCCTCGCCGGCACCGCCTGTATCGGTTTTCAGTTCGTATTTCCGGGCCAGGATCTTTGTAAATTCCATCTCCGTCGCCTCAATGGGCATGTTGGAGGTATTTGTCATATTCACCTGCACTCCGGATAGACCGTCCGAATGGGAAGAGGCGCCGCCTCCGCCCGCAATCACTTCGTGAAAGATGAAGACGCTGTCCGTTCCCACACTGCCTTCACCGGCCAGAATGGTCGTCGTGCAGGCACCGTTCCCGGCTGTTACCGTGACATCCGGGAAAACCGGGGCCAGCGCTCCGAAAATTGCGTCCGGAATGCGCTGCTGGCAGTCGATCTGGGCTCCGATGGGGCTGGGCTCTGTAGGATTGACAATGCAGCCTTTCGGCGCAATGATTTTCACTGCCCGGTTAATGCCCTCATTCGCAGGGATGTCATCGCCCATAAGGGCTTTCACGGCAAAGAAGACAGCCGCCTTCAGGCAGGGCCAGGGCACATTAATGGGCGCCTTGATCTGGTCCGCCGTTCCGGTAAAATCAAAAGTCATGTCCTCGCCGGAAATAGTTACCTTCACCTTGATTGGCAGAGGATCCGGATACTTATCGCCGCAGCCGTCTACATAATCCGTATAGCAGTATTCGCCGTCCGGAAGTTCCCGGACCACAGCCCGCACACGGCGCTCGGAATAGCTCACCAGTTCCTTCATGCACTCCTGAAGATCATCATGATAGCGTTCGTAAGCTTCCTGGATGCGCTGTACGCCGATCAGGTTCGCGGACATCTGCGCCGTCAGATCGCCTTCTCGTTCCTGCGGAACACGGGTATTGTCCAGGATCAGGTCCATGGTGCTCTCCACCAGCCTGTCATGTTCACGGATACGGATCACGGGAATCCGGATTCCTTCCTGAAACAGGCTGTCCGCGTCACCCGATGTGGAGCCGGGCACTTTGCCGCCTATATCCGAATGATGGCCAATATTGGCGATCCAGCCGATCAGCTTTTCACCGGCAAAGGCCGGAGCCGCAATGACAATATCCGGCAAGTGATTGCCGCCGCCGTGATACGGATCGTTGGCGATGAACATATCCCCGGGTTTTACATTTTCCCGTCCGAACTTCTCGTAAATATTCGGAACCACGCTCAGCATGGAGCCAAGCAGGGCTGCCAGGCTCTCCACCTGCGCCACACTGTTGCCGTCCGGATCAATCACAGCGGTGCAGACGTCGCGGCGTTCCTTCATATTGGTGGAATAAGCACTGCGCACGATAATGCCGAAGGTCTCTTCGGCGATGGACATCAACAGGTTCCGAACCACCTCTACCGTAACGGTATCTATCTTTCTGCTCATGTTATGCCTCCTTGTCCGGATCATCCGAGATCAGCAGGTTCTCATAACCGTCCACATGGATCGTCCATTCCGTGGGAACCACGATCGTTGTGTCCATCTGCTCCAGGATACAGGGTCCCGCCAGAACCTGACCGGGTTTCAAGTCATTCCTGGAATACACCGGCGTATCTACATAGTCTTCATGGTTCTGGAACAGTACCCGGCGGATTTCCATGGGTTCAGGCAGCGGAGCATCCGGAGTCAGTTCCCTGGCTGCCAGTTCCGGTTTATCGATGATGCCGATGGCCGAAACGCGGTAGCTCACGAACTGCACAACCGCTTCTTCCTTGCAGTAACCATAACTGCGCTTATGCTCTGCGTGGAAATCCCGGATAGCAGCCCGCAGGCTGTCTTCCGTCATAATGCCGCTGGCCACCGGGATATTGATTTCGAAATTCTGCCGCTGATAGCGCATATCGATAGAGTACAGGAATACCCTGCGTTCTGCGGGTACGCCTTCCTTATCCAGCAGGCCGGTGCCCTGTTCCGTCATGGCTGCAAACTGGCGGTTCACTTCTTCCAGGTTCTCCGGCGCACCGGTGACTACGAATGTGCGGGACAGATCAAACTTGGTATCTGCCAGCAGCAGGCCCAGGCTGCAGAGTGTACCCGGATGCGGCGGAATGATGACTTCATGCATGCCCAGATCCTTCGCCACTTCGCAAGCATGCAGAGGACCGGCACCGCCAAAGGCCATCAGAGAAAATTCGCGGACGTCATACCCCTTTTCCACCGATACGGAACGAATGGCGCGGACCATATTGGAGTTGACGACGGTAATAATACCGTTGGCAGCCCGTTTCTCATCCAGGCCGGATTTATCGCAGATCTTCTCTTTAATGGCTTTTTTCGCAAGATTGATATCCACGTCCATGCGGCCGCCCAGAATCTTTTTCTGGTTCAGCTTGCCCAGGACGATATTGGCGTCTGTCACGCAGGGATTCTCTCCTCCGCGCATGTAGCAGGCAGGTCCCGGCGTAGCCCCGGCGCTGCGGGGGCCGACCTTCAGCGCGCCGCCTTCATCAATGCCGGCAATGGAACCGCCGCCTGCGCCGATGGTAATGATGTTGATCATAGGAATGCGCGCCGGATAGCCTTCTACCATCCTCTCGTTGGAAACCTGAGGTGTATAATTTTCAATCAGGGAAATATCCGCGCTGGTGCCACCCATATCGAAAGTAATGACTTTGTCCGCGCCGCACTGTTTCCCGATGAAAGAAGCCGCGATCACGCCGGCAGAAGGTCCGGAAAGAGCGGTCTTGATGGGACAGTCAATGGTTTCCCGGATCGAAATGATGGAACCGTTGGACTGCGTTACATAAGGCTCCACGCCAATGCCGATGCCGGCGATGGATTCGCGGAAATTGTTGACGTACTTCTTCATGACAGGCCCCAGATAGCTGTTCATGACCGTCGTGCTCATACGGGAAAACTCGCGGAACTCCGGCGCCAGACGGGAAGAAAGAGTCACATAGGCTTCCGGAAATTCTTCTTCGATGATCTCCCCGATTCTTTCCTCATGCACCGGATTGATAAAAGAAAACAAAGTGCAGACAGCAATCGCCTGAACTTTCTGCTCTTTCAGATAACGTACCACCTGCCGGGTTTCTTCCTCATCCAACGGTGTCTCAATGCTTCCATCGTAGCGGATGCGCTCAGTCACGGTACAGTTCAGGCCGGAAGGAATCAGCGGATAAGGCTTCTTCGCCCGCAGGTTGTAGAGGGACGGACGTCTCTGGGTGCCGATTTCCATCAGGTCTTTAAAGCCTTTTGTGGTGATCAGGCCCAGCCGGCAGCCCTTTTTCTCGATCAGTGCGTTGGTGCCCACCGTGGTCCCATGCGCCAGGTAGCTGACCTCCACGGCCCGGGCTGTTTTGATTTCCAGGACATCCTGCACACCTTTCACGATGGCGCGGGAAGGATCCGCCGGAGTGGAACTGTCCTTGTAGTTAAAGAGTTCTCCCGTCTCCTGGTTGAAGACGGAAAAATCGGTAAAGGTACCGCCTACGTCTACGCCTATCATATAAGACATACTCATCACCTCTTCTTGCTTTGATTTTGTCTTTTCTGGATATATTGTCATATAACGTTATATCCTTTTGGGATGATAATACCCTGACACCATCCATTTGTCAAGCAGGTTTTAAGACAAGGGGACCTTCCGCTTTTCCATCTGTTTCCCGGAGGCAATGGACGGTTCTTGTCTTCCTCAAAGGATGCCTGTGGCTTCCAGCCAGGCCAGGTTCTTCCGGTCCGACGCCGCAGGGTCTTTCCGGTAACGTGCGTCGTTGCACTCCAGGGTATACATACCCGTATATCCTGATTTCTCCAGGGACTCTAAGATTTCTGCCACCGGGAAGTGACCGTCCCCCAGTGCCATATGCAGTGCATCTCCCACATCGTGCAGATGCACATGACCCGGCAGGCAGCCTTCCTCCAGATAGTCCTTTTCCAGGCTCTGGCTCATGGAGACCATCTGCCCCAGATCCATGACGGGAATCATCTGCTCCGTCCCGATCTCCTCAATCATCTGCCGCTGCTGCTGAGGGGTATTCAGAATGTTGGAAGACGGCGGCGTGAGCGTTTCCAGAAGCAGGACAATATTCCGTCTCCGGGCATACTCACACAGATCAGCCAGACTCTCCCTGCTTCGTTTCCACTGTTCCTCATGATTCCCGTTAAAATATCCGCAGCCGGCAGTCACCAGGACATTGGGACATTCCAGCGCCGCTTCCGCGGCATCTACAGCCCTTTTGACCATCCGAAGGCTGTACTCCCGGAATTCTTCGTCCTCTGCTGCCAGATTCAGGGGATAGTTCACCTGTTCGGGCGTCAGGCAGAAAACTTTCAGGCCGCGGCGTCGGATTTCGGCTGCTTTTCGGATTACAGAAGCCGCACTCATTACGTCCAGGCAGAAATGCGGCGCTGCCCCCCAGAGGTCTATGGAGGTAAAGCCCAGTTCCTGTACAATGTCCAGGAAATATTCCAACGGGTAGCGAAAATACTGAAAGCTTCCCACTGCAAAACGTTCTTTTGATATTTTCATCATTTTC
>CACZQT010000344.1 GCA_902783295.1 uncultured Lachnospiraceae bacterium | reverse complement strand
GGATACAAACAGGCCCTGTTCCTGCTGAGAGGTATTTCTGTCAGTCTGATCGTAAAAGGCCACACAGACATTTCGGAAGAATACATTCTCTCCCTGATCCAGAATAAGCTGGCAAACGAAATCAACCGGGGCTTTCACCTGGAGTACTACGGAGACAAACCGTACATTCCGGTATTTGCCAGCTACACCCTGGATTTTATGGATGATATTACAAGAGGGAGGCGCACACTGGACCAGCTGATCGCCGCGAATGAACAAAGCATCAACACGGGCAGAGGCAGCCTGCCGCCGATCTTTGAACTCAAGCTGTTCACGGTATGTTCGCTGCTTCAGGCCCGCGTAGAGAGTACGAATCCCGATGTTTCTTTTGATCTGATTCCTTACTTGAATAAAGCCCGCGCCCATGCAGAATGGTATATCAGCAATACTTCAGAGCCGGTTCAGTTCTTTAAGGAATATCTGATGATGATCATCCGGGATTTTACCGGCAGGATTGATCAGAGGAATGTCACCTGGAATTCCATAGGAGCTGACATTTTTACGGTATATTCTGCCCGTCTGAAGCGGACAGGCTGGGTGAAGAAAGGGATTCCTGAACCGGAAACCGTCGCGGAACATATGTACCATGCCTGGCTTCTCGGCATGATGTTTCTGCCTGCCGAATATCCGGGACACCCGGAATATTCCAAAGATAAGATCCTGAATCTTCTTCTGATTCATGACATTGCCGAAGCCATCACAGGTGATATAGAGAAGCCCAAAAAGCTGGAGAACCCTGAAAAATTTGCGAAAGAGGAATCGGAAGAAATGGGGCAGTTCATGCTTCGCTGCAGCTATCCCGATGTATCCATCATCCCGGATCACTATCATATCTGGCAGCTCTGGAACAAGCGGGATGATGACATAAACGGACAGATTGCCCATGAAATAGATGTCATCCAGACACTGTTCCGGCTGCTGGATTATGTGTGCAGCTATCCTGCATGCTTTCAGGATGATAATCTCCTGGAGTGGCTGAGGCAGCGCCGTGAGATACGCTCTGCCCCCGGCTGTAAAATTTACCGGACCGTGATTGCTGAAGCGCAGAGATTTCAGGAGATATTCCGGCGCCTGAATATTGATCTTTACGCCTGACAGAGATTCCTGCGATCCGCCGGAGGTTTTTGGTCCGGCTGTTACTTCAGATATCCGGCTTCTTCCAGCTTTTTTTCCTGCTCATAAGCATAGGCTTCGCTGTCCTGCTCCAGCAGATTGTGAGTATAAGAATCAATGTCGAGGCGGTCTATATCATAATTATCACTTGCCGTTTTCAGGGCGTACAGATCGGCAAAGTAATCCAGCCGGCTGCAGTTGATTCCCGATTTTTCCAGCAGTTCAACAGCCCTGATACCCTGGTGCTGGACGCGGTGCCGGCATTCATGCGCGGCGATATGCACAGCCTTGCGATAAGTGCAGGAATTCAGATATATCACATTGACGGAAATGGACTCGCTGTAATCTGAATAATAGGCTAGCGTCCTGTCCGTCAGTTCCTTGCACGCATATACCTTTACAGATTCACTTCCCTGATCCTGCAGGAAATAGGTAATCATTTTTGTAAATTCCTCCAGCCGGGAGGTTACCGACAGAGTATCCCAGGTTTCTTCATCCACTACATTCCATTCGTTTTCTTCCCGCCTGACGCTGCTGTCTGCACGTGCATAGTAGGAGTACATTTCCAGATAAGATGCCTGTTCATGGTATTCATTATAAGCCGTCCACACAGTCAGCGGCGTCAGGAGGATCAGGAGCAGAATCACAAACCTTCTTCTCCCGTAATAATAACAAAGCCGTAATTTTGTCCATACCGGTTTGAGGGTATATCTGTCCTCAAACCAGATGTCTATTCCCTTAAATGACGCTGCTATGGCGGCTGCTCCCAGGGCAGCAAAGACAAGATAGATGTGATACTGAGAGCAGCGCAGGATTAAAAGAACAGTCAGCGGCAGAGCGATATTCAGAAATACAGCTACCAGGGTATTTCGTTTCTTAAGCGTCGTCAGGGCTGACAGCAGGGCAAGCCCCGGAAACAGCCACATCATTTTTCTTTGAACATCTGCATACGACCAGTAGATGTTCCATCCCGGATAGGCAATGGAGGTCTGAAGGTAATACGGCAGGGCGGTAAAAATCAGCAGGGAGGCAGCTCCCATGCTCAGGCCGATATAGGTTATTTTTTTCATTGCTCCGTGCTTCATGATGACACCTCCTTAGAGCGGGTTGGCAGATTCACGGTTCTGTGTTTAAGAAAAAAGGCTGGATTTCTAAGGAAGCACTGATTTAATCAGTACTTCCTTAGAAATCTTCTGGTTCCCTATGATCTCACTCTAGGACAAGATGAAATTGAAAACAATGGACAATCCTTCTACTGGTTTCGGCCTTTTTTCAAGGCTGAAGCCCGTCATTTCAAGCTTTTCCGTCTGCGCCGGATACATCCTGCCGCCGGGAGGTTTTCAGCCGGTTACTCGTTTTCCGTTATTTCTGCCTGTCTGCCCCGGACCGCTGTTTCAAGCAGTGCTCCGGGGCAGTTTTGCGCTTCGCACAGGATGGGCGGCTTTAGCTGGCCTGTCCGATCATGCTGTAAACCATGATTTGAAAAAACGGCCTGCAGATTTGAAAAAGTCTCAGGATGACTGGAAGGATTGCTGATTGCTTTCAAACTTCCGTTTGAATTACTGTGGTAAAAGGATAAGCATGTGCTGCGGACACAAGGAAGAATTTCTTACGGGATAGAACGCCTGAGAATGCGGAAAGGAGGCTCCTTAAGGCCATACAGGCTATGGAAATTACTTTGGCAGTGTACGGGACTGAAGACAGGAGGGAAGACTATGAACGAGCAGAAGATGTCCAGTCGTTGTTTCAATCTGACGAGAAAAGAATATGCCCTCGAGCTGAGG
>CACZQT010000343.1 GCA_902783295.1 uncultured Lachnospiraceae bacterium | reverse complement strand
TCCTCTTCTTCACCCTCCCCGATCCCACGGCCGGCGGCAGGATCATACATGTTGTATACCCCATCATCCAGGACCAGGAAGGTGCCGGGATTCTTCAGGTCATTTGTCACCGTCAGGGTCATATCCTCCGGGTTGAAGGCAAAAGTCCACACGCCCTCATCAGATGTATACAGGACTGCATTGTCCGGGATGCTGCCGGATTCATCCGCACTTTCCATCGGGATCAGCTTCATGCCGGTTCCTGCATCATAAACCGGAACGGGTATGGTGTATTCCCCGCCGTTCAGGCAGATATCGAATTCATACCTGATCGAATATCTGCTAAAGGGATTCAGCGCTGTACTGTACAGATACGTGCCTGTCACATTGTCATAAGCAAGCAGTCTTTCTTCCCAGTCGGTCATATCTCCGGCCAGGGCGCAGGTTTCCACAAAGGATATCCGGATTCCCCTGTCTGTTTTCAGCGCGATCTGAACCGGTGTGCCATATGTGTATTCCTCATAGGTATCCGCGCTTTCATGCTCCCCGAAAAGATAAGCCCTGACCTGCAGCGGACAGCCGCGAAGATCGAGTTGTTCCAGATTCGTACCGGTGCAGCCCAGGTACCACAGGTCTTTCTGATTGCCCAGGGTCAGGCTGACCAGCGGACTGTCCGCTATGCTGAAGGATTCAAGCGGCAGACCGCTCACATCCAGTTCCGTCAGTCCGCTTCCGTACAGATCCAGATTGCTGATCTTCCTGTTAGCTGAAAGCGTAAGTTCCGTAAGCTGCGGCGCATTCCCGACAATCAGTGACTGAAGTTCTGTAAAGAATTCCATTCCTGTCAGGCTTGTCATGTCCCGGCACACTGCCGCATCTTCCAGAATGATCTCATCAACAGCACGGATCTCATCCTTCGTCAGCCAGCCGCTCCGGTTTATATCAATATATGCGGATACATACCCGCGGAACCGCTCATCCGGGAAATGCACAGCATCTACCGGGATGCTGCCGGGAAGAAGGATTTCCGTATCCGGATCCACCCGGAGCCAGCAGTCATAGCCGATCATATACTGCACATAGCTGAAGCCCAGCAGGTCCCCTTCCGTTCTTGTGCCGTTGAGCACCGCATTGGACAGCCGCGGGCACCCTCGAAGATCCAGCGTTTGCAGATTGGTTCCGTAACACTCTAGTACAGCCAGTTCGGTCTGGGCACCGAGGATAAGTCTGGACAGCGGATTGCTGTTACAGGTAAACTGAATCAGATCAAATCCGCTGACATCGATTTCCTGCAGGGCGTTCCGGTCAAGGCTCAGCCATTGCAAACCTGCCAGTCCTTCGATCCGCAGGGAAACCAGACCGGTATCCGTAACGGAGATATTTCCCAGTGCCGTATTCCTGCTCAGGTCCATCGCGGTCAGTTCCGGCCCGTCGGATACAGCGATGTTTTCCAGTTCCGGGAAGAACTCAAGGCCTGTAACACCCCAGGCACCGACACCGTCAACAGCGATTGTGATTTCGTCGTCCCGCTCAGCCTTATTCAGCCATCCGTCATGATTGTTGTCACAATAGAACGCCAGAACCTCACGAAAGTTTTCATCCGGGAAGTTCTCCTCATTAATTTCCACCCAGGTCGTGTCAATCACCGCCGCCGCGCCGGGGACGGCCAGTATGCAGCCGGTCTGTTCACGGCTGTAAACCGGCCCGGATGCCCCCTGTTCGGAAGTTCCGTTTCGATACACATCGTCCAGCAGTGGGCAGGAGCGGATATCCAGGGTAAACAGTTCCGTCAGCGTGCAGTCAAGCTGTTCCAGGGCCGGCTGCTGCCCCAGGTTCAGTTCCCGGATCGGGTTGGAGCTGATATTCAGCGTTTTCAATGCGCATCCTTCCGCATTCAGGGAAGTCAGTGCGTTTTGGGAAATGTCCGCCTTTTCCAGCCGGTTCAGGCCGTCCAGCTGCAGGGAGTGCAGATGGGTTCCCCGGATTTCCAGGGATTCCAGTTCCGTGTTCCGAAGCAGGTTCAGTTCTGTCAATCCTGTAACGTTCCGGAGCGTCAGGTTGGTCAGTCCGGTCAGGTATTCAATCCCTTCCAGGTCCAAAAGATTATAATCGTCCACAATGGTAAGGGTTCCGATCCCCGCCATTTCATCCGGGCTCAGCCATCCGTCCCCGTCCTTATCCGCCTGGGCGGAAACATAGCCGCGGAATGCTTCATCCGGGAAATTGACCGCATCCACCCGCGTACCCGGCGGAAGGATGACGTCCGTCATAGCAGGATCCGTATAGAGGCGCACTTCCCTGGATTCATCGAAGTCCGGAGGCGCCCAGAAATAAGCTTTCACATCCCCGTCGTATTCATTCAGGTTATGTACAACAGCAGGTTCCGCGTCCAGATAAGCCGTTGCAAGCCGCGGCGCGCCGCTGAAATCCAGGGCCGTGATCGCCGTGCCGTAGCACATCACCTGCTGCAGGTTCGGCGCTGTTCCCAGCGTCAGGTCCGTAAGCTCCGGGTTTTCATAGACGTTCAGAATCGTGAGGCCTGGCAGCATGGATACATCCAGGCTCCTGAGTTCGTTTTTCTCCAGATAGACCGTTGTCAGTTTCGTGTTGCCCCGAAGATCAACCTGTTTCAGTCCCACATTTCCCACCGACAGGCTCGTCAGTTCCGTCAGGTATTCAATTCCTTTCAGGGTGGTGACTGGGGCGTAGCTGTTCAGGGTACTCCCGTAAATGGAAATGGTATTAGTCCTGCTGATTTCCTCCGGGTTCAGCCGCCCGTTATGGTCCGTATCGAACCGGTCGCTGACATAAGCCCGGAACATTTCATCCGGGAACCGGGTCTTACTGATTTCCACGGTATCAGCAGGCCTGTAAACGGTTGTACATTTGTCAACCTTCAGCCTGGCGTTGTTTCCGGCATGATAATACTCCGTGTACGTACCGTAATCCGTCTGTGTACCATAAAGATAGGCCATCCACAGATTGCTGCAGGCACTGATGTCCACGAAGGGAATTCCTGTATCATGCAGGTCCAGGATCCGAAGCTTTGTGCCTTTGACGCCAATACCGGCCAGACTTTCACAGCCATGAAGGTCCAGCTTGTACATTTTTGTCAGCACGGTCGCATCCATGCCGGTAAGGCCTGTGCCGCTCATATCAACTGTTTCAAGCGCGGTATTGGTTGAAAGGTCAACGGATTTCAGCTGCTTACTGCCATTGAGCACCAGGCTGGTCAGCTTTGGATTATTCGTCAGATTGACCTGCGTCAGCCTGTTTCCCTGAATGGACAGGGTGGTCAGGCCGGTCAGGTATTCCACGCCCTGAATATTATCATATCCTGCAATAATGTTGATGGATTCCGCCCCGTCAATCTCACTCCTGGTCAGGTATCCGTTTCCGTCTGTGTCAAAATGGCTCGTGACCAGATTACGGAAGTCAACAAGCGGGAAATTCGTCTCGTCCACGGCGATCCCGTCCGGTTTCCACCTGGCATAGAGGATTGTATCTCCCCGGATCCGGTCCCTGCTCAGGATAAAGGGTTTCGTCAGCGCCGCATCCGTATACCAGCCAAGGAACAGGCATTCCTCCTGCACGGGTTTATCCACTGTGACCAATGAGCCGTACGGGAGGACGACCGGATCGATACTGTTCCCGCCATTGGTTCGGAAGGTCACCGTATAACTTCTCGGGGTGGTGCTGCAGTATGCGACTGTATCCTCCATAATCTGCTGTTCCGGGTCGAAGAGCTCAGTATAATCCCTGTCAGCATACCAGCCGTTGATTGTATAGGCAGCGGTGGGAGCCGTCGGCAGCTCACTGACAGCCTCGCTGGCTTTCTGGGTTTTGCGCAGAGTATAAACCCGGTCGGTCGTCTCTGCGTCTGGATAGGTCAGCGTCAGCGTTACAGGCATCGGGTTTTCAATCACAAATTCATCGCTGACCGCGTCAAAATAGGACGGACCGTTATATACAGCGCGCACGCGGAAGGTAAAGCTTTCCTCCTCACTGTTCAGGTCAACCGGTATGTCATAGCCCATAATGAGGCGCGCGTCATACAAAGTCTCCACAGTGTTCCATAGGCTTCCATCCCTGCGTTCGATAACGACATATTGGGGATTAAAGTTGGTAAACCATCCGACGTGATGTTTTCCCGTCGTCGGCCGGGCGATTCCTCCTTCAGGCTGCGTCGCAAAAAACAGCGGTTTTCTGTTGACCGCGCAGGTGGCGTCGACATATGAGCTGCCGCTGATATAAGCCCGGATGACAACCCGGCCCGCTCCCTGTCCCGCCCGGTCCCAGGGCAGGCAATATTTCATACTCTTTGCGATTTCACTGGACATAAAGTCTTTCGCGATGATGGACTGGGTCCCGTCTTCGTTAAAGGAGATCACCTGCACGTCATACGGTTTGAAACTGGTTTCCCACTCCAGCACCTTTATATCATTAGGCTCAAGCGCAGTGTAAACAACCGGGACGGAGACAAAAGCATAATCCGTCGACCGGATCACATCGAACGGAGCGCTCTGTTTGTAGTCCGTATCTGAATAATATGCGCGGATCACCAGGTTTTCGCAGCCGTCAGGATGATGGAAGTCGTAACCCATGCTGCGGTTCAAGCCGGTAGTAATCAATTTTTTTCTTTGAAATTGGCCGGTGGATGAGGATATGCTGCCAATCTCAACCCTGACCGGCAGATAGGATGTCGTCCAGGAAACCCTGCAGGTTCCGTCCGGAACAACGACGCCTCCGGCCGGCTGCCTGGTAAACTGAAGCATGGCGTCATTCTTTATAAAGTTGCCAGAGAAGATGTCGTTGTTGGCGTTATAGTAAGACGCGATATAATAATAGTCTCCCTCCGCGTCCTTTGACAGCGGCAGTTCACAGGACATGGACGGGTCCGTGACTGTTTCCAGGACAGAGGCGCCGTCTGAAGTATGTTTCCATACTTCGGCCTTCTCATGGCTGTAAGTAGTTTCCCAGGATACCAGATAACGATCGCCTTTCTGGTTAAGCGTTACGGCCGGTTCTTTGCAGAATTTAACATGATCCCAGTCGTTCATAAAACTGTCTGAGAGGATGAAGTCCCAATCGCCGTCACCGTAAAACGCTTTAATCCTGTAGGCAGTGCTGTATTCCTTGGCCGGCATAGGAATAAATTCATACATGAATTTTCTGAGCTTATCCGGTTCCGTGATCGTCTTGATTGTTTCATAATCCTTCAGGATGCAAACTTTCACAGGCACAAAACTGGTTTCCCATGAGAGGCGGAAATCTTTGTAATACTCGAAAAATTCGCTCTTTGCCTGCCGTGTAAATTTAATACTGTCACTGCCGCTTGCAAACCGGGCGTTTATGCAGTCAAGCGAGTTATCACCGTAATACGCCTTGACCAGATAGTAGTCCTGATAACATTCCCTGTGTGCTGGAATAACAGCGGACATTGCTTTTTTTAATTCAGCAGCATCCGTGATGGTCCTGAAGGTCTCGACGTGAGGGCTGTAGTTAGAATATTTCTGAATTTCTACTTTTTGGGGAATAAAACTGGTTTCCCAGGAAATGGTATACGTACGGTCATCCCCGTTAAACGTGCAGGCAGGTTCAACAGTGAATTCCACATCGTCCCAACTCATTTTGAAATTGGGAGACAGTTTGCATTCGGAACTGCCGGTGCCGTAATAGGCCCGAACATAATAGTAATCACTAGAATAGTTAAACTGCATCGGAACAGCGACGTGCATGATCTGCCCAAGTTCATTTTGCTCTGTAATTGTCCTGACCGTCTGCATTTTGGGCGTCGTATAGTTCGAATGCTTTATAATATCCACCTTGACAGGAACAAAACTGGTTTGCCACGAAACGACGAAAATCCGGTCATTGCCATAGAAATAGCTCGTGGGCGACATATTAAAAACATAATCAACCGCCGCCGCGCTGCCGAACCGCAGCACAACCAGCAGCACCAGAGCCGCCAGCGTCATCCACAGCTTCCGCTTCATATCCTTCTTCCTCCGATCCTTTTATGCTCCTGCTCCTGTTTCGTCCGTTCAGATCATCCGTTTGACGAACTGCCCCGTGTGCGATCCTCTTCACTGACCACCAGCCCCAGGGCTTTCGCGTTCATTGCCAGATCCAGCCGGCTTTCATAGCCGGTCTTTTCCATCATGTTCTGTATATGCCGCTTCACGGTATTGGGGGAAATACTCAGCTTCTCGGCAATTTCCTCATTGGTGAGGCTGCCGGTCAGTTCCCGAAGCACATCCAGTTCCCGCTCCGTCATGTCTGCCCGTGTGACGTTCCCGAATGAAACCTTCGGCGCGTCCTCCGGATAAACCGATTCACCCGCCATCGTCCTGTCCATGATATCGATCAGGCTGTGCTCGTCGTACTCTTTATACCAGAAGCTTTCCACGCCAATTTTCCGCGCCTTCTCTTCCCAGCTCGTTTCAGAGGTGGAGGTCGTCAGGATAATCCGGATCTCCGGATGCTTGCGTTTGATCTCCCCGGCCGCTGTCAGTCCGTCCACGCCGTCAGGCATCATAACGTCCAGGATCAGCAGGTCTGTTTCATGCTCATCCACATAGGTGATTGCATCGCTGGCTGTCCGCAGTCCGGCCAGCAGCTGATACCGGATGGCAGCGCGGACATACATCTCGAAAAAGCCGCGCGAAATATTCTGGTCATCCGCCACAACGACTCTGATCCGGTCGTTCAAAGCCAGTCACCGCCTTTGTCTTTCATGATCTATGGAGCTTTATGCCCATGATTATCCATATTCTATTTTAAGGATCTGAGCCGAATCTGTATATCACCCATTCGTACCATTTTCAGCAAAAAATCCGCCGCGACACAAGCCGGGCGGAAGTTCATTCTCAAAGTAATTTCTCATTCCGGAAACCGGATTGTCAGGGAAAAGCCCGTGGCGCTCTCCACGATCATACAGCCTCCGGCTTCCTCCACCGACATGCGCAGGGACAGCAGGCCGCCACTTTCCGCGATAGTACCCTGCGGCGGTTTACCGTTGTTGGTGATCTGGATTGTCTGTCCATGATCTGTGATATGTATACAAAGCTGATTCCCTTCCGCGTGCTTGACCGTGTTGGCGGCACATTCCTGGACCGCATGGGCCAGCAGGATCCGCCGGGCGGGGTCTGCCGGCAGTTCACCGCAGATCTCCGCCTCTACGCCGATGCTCTTCATCATGTCCAGCGCCTGCAGCAGCAAGTCCTCTCCCTGGATTAGCGAGACAGGTTCAGATGGTACTTCCGCTTCTCTCAGCAGGAAACGGTTCATTTCCAGTGTCGCCGTGCGGACCATATCCGCGTCTGTATTCTCCGGATGTTCCAGGTAATGCCGCCCCATAAGAAGAATCTGCCCCAACTGGTTATGCAGGGCCGCCCGGGCTACCGCTTCCTCCCGGGCAATGAACATGTCTCCAGACAGGTTGCTGACTTCTTTCATGCGGCGCCGGATATCCAACAGCCGCACGTTTTTCTCCCGCAGTTCTTCCGTTACCCGGTACTGTTCAGTCACGTCAGCAGCGGTCATCCGGTCGTATTCGGTTCCATTCAATGCCAGCTGCTTCATGGAAAACCGCCAGGTTTTCCCTTCCGCCGTCCTTACCAGGAATTCCCCGTTCTGCCTGATTCCGGTTTCCAAGATGATCCCGCGGAACAAGAGTGCGTCAGAGAATACGCTGCCGGTCATCATCCTACATACAGTATTCATCTGCAGATTGGAGAGCAGAACCGTACCGTCCGGCGCGCTGATGCAGATACCCTCCGGCAGCAGGTCCACTGTTTCCCGGACAGCGTCCGGGGTCAAATGGTCGCGGCAGTATCGGGCGTCATCCCATAAAAGCATGACAAGGGCGCAGAGAAGAAGGCACTCCAGACTGGCGTACAGTCCCCAGGGCTGTTCAAACAGCCGGATCTGAAAAGGCTGATACCGGGGATCCGGCGCAGAAAGATAAGCATAACGGCCGCAATCCATCAGGATCACAAACAGGGCGAAAGCAGCCAGGGCGGTCGATCCAGCAGCCACGGTCCTCAGCCGGCTGCGGCAGGCCCGGATGCTGCTGATCAGAGCAATCACTCCCCCTATCACCAGGACCATGATACCGACGTTCAAAAGATACCAAAGGAAGGTATTTTTTGTCAGCCAGACAGCCGTCATACCGTCTTCCCTCCCTTCCTTCTACGGACGGTCAGGAAAACCGTACCTTCACTGATCCGCTCATCCACCGGCAGGATCGTTTCCGGAAGCGGCACCGCCTTTTTTCTGTCCACCGCCAGGCGAATGCCGTCCTCCAGCAGGGAAACCGTCATCCTGCGCATTACAGGCAGCCAGGCCTCGATCACGGATTCAAAAGTATCATACAGCTCATGGACGTCTGCCAGCGGGAATTCGGTTGTTTCCTCCCCGACCGCCGCGGCTTCCACCCCGCAGCATTTCAGGAAACGGGCGGATTCCTGCAGGGCCAGGAATAGCTCCCGGTTCCGTTTCGGCAGGATAGTCTCATCCAGCAGAAGCAGGTTGCTCTTTCGCTTGCACCAGGCGTTCAGGACGCAGCATTCACCCAACGCTTTTCGGAAATCTTCTTCAGACGCCCGAGTCTCCAGCAGTTCCGCGATCAGTTTCTGACGGGGATACAGGACTGACGCAATGCGGTCATACACCCGGTTCTGGGCATCCAGCCTTGCCTTTTTTTCCTTCAGCTCATTTTCCGTCCGGATCAGGCTGTTCTCCTCCCTGAGGATTTCATTGGCAGTTTCCAGACGGCTGTTTTCACGCTGCAATTCGCTTTCATCCTCTGTCCAGAACGCATAACCGGCACGGATCGCCATGCCGGACAGACGGATATCCTCCTGCGGATATACAGGGCGTTCAAGGGAAGCGCGCAATTCTTCTTCCGACGCAGCGACAGCCCGGTTTGTCTGATATACCGGAGACATCTGCCGATCCGTGATAAGAACAGGCAGACCCAGCTGTCCGAAGAATCCAACATGATTCTCATTGCTGGGGATCAGCCGGTTTCGGATACACACCTCAAACACACCCAGCATTGCGAAGATATGGATTTCATGGGAATTGTACGGCAGGCGAATATGAAGCCTGTCAAACACCAGCAGGTTCAGCACCAGCAGGAAGACCCAGATCAGGGCAATCCCCGCCAGCCTGAAGATTCCGCCCGCGGGACGGCGTCCTGTGGCCCGGAACATCAGGATCAGTCCCGCAACTGTCGCGATAATCATCCAGCCATAGAGCAGATAAAACCCGGGACCGTAGGAATAGGTTCCTGTCCTGACAAAGAACTGCGCCATTTCCACCTTCGGGCGGTAAACCAGCTGATGCAGATCATTGGTAAAAGCCATCAGGGACAGGAGACCTCCCGGAACCAGCAGCAGGTATTCGTTTCCCTTCCCATTCTCCCCGCTGCCCCGGCAAATGCGTACGGCAGCCATAAGAAACAGGGCGGGAATCAGCGTCTGCGGCGTCCAGTAGCCGTATACGCTATACCGGTAAGTTACGATAGCTGCCCTGGAATCTCCGACAATCCGGTAATTGAACACTTTGAGTGACAGGAGCAGCATCATCAGGATTCCCGCCGCAATCATACAGCTCCTGACTTTGGTCGGCAGCAGCCGTTCCCGCACCGACAGGATCCAGAACAGGATCAGCCCGATATAAATGGTATAAACAGCGCAGAAAAGAAAGCTGTTCAGCAGCAGGTTCTCCGTCGGGTCGATATAATGAAGAACGCCGCCGACCAGCAGCAAAACGATGAACAGCCGGGTATTCCGCCTGATGACCGGTTGCATTCCACAGCGTCTCCTTTCACTCCCCGAGCAGTTTTTCGG
>CACZQT010000342.1 GCA_902783295.1 uncultured Lachnospiraceae bacterium | reverse complement strand
GTCTGCCGGAATCCCCTCCTGCTGGACAGTCGTAATATCCAGCACTTCGAATACGCCTTTACTTCCGTAAATGACATATTGCCCTTTCTGAAACATGGAAGCTCCTTTCCGCTTACGCTTCTGTTCGATCATGAACAAATGAGAAGCACGAAACGGCTCCCTCTCCTCTCATATAATATAATTATAACACAGCAAAAATCCAAAAGTCAAACTTTTTTTGATCTCTTCGGACTATTTGTTACGCAGAATCTGCTGTCGTGGGCAAAAGCTTTCGGTACCTCTGTGTTATAAGGATTTGACGGATCCGGAGATTATCAGAATCTTTTCCCGGGTCTTCCGGCATTCCCGTTTTTTCATATAAATAAAGCATATATCCGCCGGATATATGCTTTATTTATATATACTGCCCGGCAATGACTCACACCTCTGCAGGTAAGAATAAATTTTACCCCGGCAGGATTCCAATCTTTGGACAGGATATAAGCCTGCGGCGGGCCGCAGGCTGCAAACTCAAATCGCCTTGTAAAGAGAAGAAATAATCTCCGCACAACGGTCAATACCGATGCGTCCGCTGTCCAGGCAGACATCATAGTGGGTAGCCAGTCCCCACTCCATATCCGTGTAAAAATGATAATAGGAGCGGCGCCGTTTATCTTTGTCGCGCAGGCGCTTTTCCGGGGATTCATTGCTTTCCCCGTACACCTTGACGATACGTTCTGCCCGGAAGTCCATATCCGCATGGATAAATACCGTCAGGAGATCCGCTTTGTCCTTCAGAACATAGTCCGCACACCGGCCTATGATCACACAGGGTTCTTTTTCGGCAATTTCCAGAATAACCTGGCGCTGTACCTTCCAGAGATAGTCCTGATTGCTCTCTCCGAAATAATCCCGGCCGGCCAGCACCGCTCCCAGCCAGCTGCGTTCAGAATTTCCGTCGTGGTTTTCCTTTACATAAGACTTGGCAAAGCCGCTCCTCTCCGCGATCTTTTCGATCAGTTCTGCGTCATAGCAGCTGATGCCGAGCGTTTCCGCCACTTTTTTCCCTATGGTACGTCCGCCGCTTCCGAATTCCCGGCTGATGGTAATAATTCGGTTCATGTCCGCTCCTCCCGTATGAGAAAAGCAGCAGGGGATAAATGTCTCCTGCTGCTGCCTTCTTACCTATAATCGCTGTCTCAGAACGACAGAGCAAGGCCCGCCGGTGACAAACGAATTAGTCCAGCTTTACGCCCTTCAGCAGGTCGCCCAGGCTGGTGGTCGCCTTACCGGTCTCTCTGTAGTTGAAAACTTCTTCTTCCCGACGATCCCTGCGGGGACGATCGCTGCGTTCCGGACGGTCGCCGCGCTCCGGACGATCACCACGAGGCGCACGATCCTGTCTTGCAGGACCTTCCTTCAGGGCCTTCATGGACAGGCTCAGCTTGCCGTCCTTGATGGCGATGATCTTCACCTGGACCTTCTGGCCTTCCTGCAGAACATCCGAAGGCTTCTCGATCCGCTTGAAATCGATCTGGGAAACATGAAGCAGGCCGGAGCAGCCATTATCCAGCTCGATGAATGCGCCGTAATCCTTCAGGGAATCTACGGTTCCTTCCAGCACATCCCCTTCCTGGCAGGAAGCCAGAGCTGCAGCCTTCGCTTCCGCTTTTGCTTCGCGTTCCTTGGCGCGCAGAGCTTCCCTGGCAGAAAGAACCAGTCTCTTCGCGGCACGGTCTGCCGTAATGATGATTACATCCAGGGTCTTGCCTACATATTCTTCCAGGTTCTCCACATAACCGGTAGAAAGTTTGGAAGCGGGGATAAAGCCGCGGATATCATCCACAAAAGCCACTACACCGGCCTTCACCGCGCTGTCTACCTTTACGGGGAACACAGTTTTTTCTTTCATCTGGGTCTCGAACTTATCCCATACAGGATCATCCGTGACCGGGCCTTTTGCGATAGATTCTTCCAGAGCTTCTCCCAGATCCGCCATGGTCTCTACCGGAGCCTTTTCTTCTGCAGCCGCTTCCGCGATCGCTTCAGTTACTTCCTTTACTTCTGTCTCTTTGCACATCTTACAATCCTCCTACGTACCGGTCCTTCCCTGTATTTTGTGTCTGAGTGCCAGGAAACGGGAAAGACCCGGAGCTTTCTGCACTCCACAATGTACGCATGCCGTCCTATTATAGCATTCTCACCCGGCAAATGCAATTCTTTTTCATGTTTTTCCCGGAAAAAACCTTATGAAATGGGTAAAGATTCCCCATTTCTTGTCCATCCGCGGATGTTTTTTTCCACCAGCTTCCGGGATACCAGAACCATATGTCCGCAGCCGGCACATTTCAGACGAAAATCCATCCCTGTGCGAAGCACCTCCCACTCACGGCTCCCGCAGGGATGCTCCTTTTTCAGCCGGACCCTGTCACCCACCTGGATATCCATTACAGAAACGCCTCCAGCACTTTCCCGATCGGTTCCGTAATCACCAGATCTGCATTTCTGTCCATCGGGGTAGGTGTACGATTCATCAGTACCAGATGTTTCCCGCGGAAAAGATTGACAAAACCGGCCGCCGGATACACCGTCAGGGACGTTCCCCCGATAATCAGCATATCCGCCCGGGCAATAGCAGCACAGGCTCCGTTGACCGTATCCTGGTCAAGCCCTTCCTCGTAAAGCACCACATCCGGCTTCAGAATCCCTCCGCATTCGCAGCGCGGCACCCCGGAACGTTTTGTGATCTTTGAAAGAGGAACTGCCTTGCGGCATTTCATACAGTGGTTCATGTGCACCGTTCCGTGCAGCTCGTATACCAGGCGGCTCCCGGCCATCTGATGCAGTCCGTCGATATTCTGTGTGACTACTCCGATCAGTTTCCCTTCCTTCTCCCACTTGGCCAGAGCTTTGTGAGCCGGGTTCGGCTTCGCATCGTCGCAGATCATTTTAGCCCAGTAAAAGCGATAAAATTCTTCAGGATTCCGCATAAAGAAAGAATGGCTTAAGATCTGTTCCGGCGGATAATCATACTGCTGGTTGTACAGTCCGTCCACACTGCGGAAATCCGGAATGCCGCTTTCGGTGGATACGCCGGCTCCGCCGAAAAAGACGATCCTTTCGCTCTCATCTACCCACTGTTTTAAAGTTTCCATCTCATTCACGGCTGAACCCTCCTTTTCAACGGCAGAACGTCAGTGGCTGTCCCGCTGCTGCCTTTTTCATTCCTTTGATTATACTCCCACAATAGTACTTTTGACAAGATATAGCCGATGTTATACATTTCCCGGTCTTCCCGGAAAAATCCCTCTGACAGCTGACTGACTTAAAGTGCTCTTTCAATCACATTCTTACTCACCTGAAATTCAGGCTGTCTGACCTGCACTTCCAGAAAGCGGCGCGTCCACGATATTGTCTCACCGCAGGACGGTGTCGGAGGGGCTGCCGGGTTCTAGCCGCCTCATCTTGGCTTCTCGGGCGTCGCTC
>CACZQT010000341.1 GCA_902783295.1 uncultured Lachnospiraceae bacterium | reverse complement strand
CGGCACCACCCTCACGGTGACCGACTGGCCGAATGCTTACCTGTACCGCGCCTACATCGGCAGCACCGACAGCAGCCTCATTAACCTTCACCACCTCTGCAGTGCCATCTATCTCTACAACCAGGCGGCGATAGCGTATTTCCCCTGACACAAAAAAATGACAGGTGAAGCGCCTGAATACAGGCAGGAGCCTTCACGCTGTCCACTGTGAAAAAATGGCTTGATATTTCCGGTCTGAAAGCATATAATGCATTCATCGACAACTAAGGAAAGGATCGGATCAGATGAGAATTAAAGAAGAATTTGTAAAAACAGAGTTGGGGGATTCGGCGATTCTTGTTCCCGTTGGTGCGGCGGATGATGAATTCCACGGTGTTATTCGGCTGAATGAAACAGCGGCGTTTCTTGTTGACCAGCTCAGGCAGAATGTGACAGAAGAAGATCTTGTTCTTGCACTTTTGAATGAATATGATGTTGAGCGTTCTGTTGCAGAAAAGAACATTCGTGCAGTTTTGGATAGTCTTCGGAAAGTCAAGGCACTTGAAGAATAACAAAGAAGAAAAGAAAACAGGAAGCCCGGTCAAAGGCCAGGCTTCCTGTTTTCTGTAATTCCGTCTTCGCTGAAGCGGAGCACCCTGTCGCAAATTGCAAGCGCCGCCGGACGGTGTGTAACAATGATGACCGTTTTATCTGTCAGCTCCTGCAGGTTGTGCAGGAGTTTTTCCTCTGTTGCCCCGTCAAGAGCGCTTGTTGCCTCGTCCAGGAGAAGGATCGGCGATTCCGTATACAGCGCTCTGGCAACGGCGACACGCTGCATCTGGCCTTCTGAGAGGCCCGTACCCCGCTCTCCCAAGAGTGTGTTGACGCCGTCTTTTAATTCTGCAATAAATTCATCCGCACAGGCAATCCGCAGGGCCTCATCAATCCGCTTTTCATCCGATTCTCCGCTGTCGGAAAAGGATACAATCTCGCGGATGGTGCCGTTCATCAGCTGGTTTCCCTGCGGAACATAGGCAAACAGCCGGCGATATGACGCGGTGAGCGGAACCGTTTCCCCTCTCGTGTCCGTGATGGTGAGATGGCCTTTGTCCGGATGATACATGTTCATCAGCAGCTTCAGTACCGTGCTTTTGCCGCAGCCGCTGTGTCCGGTAAAGGCAACCGTTTCCCCCTTGTGAATTTCCAGCGTGAGATCCCGCAGCACCACCGGCATCTGCTGCTTGGAAAGGTCAGCTCCGACTGCGGCCGGAGGATAGTACGCGTAATCCACATGCTGCAGGCCGATGCTTTCCAGTCTCTGCCGATAGAGCTCCTGAACTTCTGCTGCGGAGAGCACCTTTCCGCATTCGTCCTCCGGAAAGGTCTCGACCTCCATCAGACGCTCGGCACTGGCAATCATGGCATAATATCGGGGCAGATAGCCGCTGATACTCGCAAAGGGTGCACAAATTCTGTTGAGCAATTCCATGACGGCAACCAGCGTTCCGTAAGACAGGCGGCCCTGCAGCATTCCCCAGGAGCAGTAACACACACCGAATATGAGCAATCCCTGCATGGCACCACCGAAACTGGCGCTGCAGAAGTTTGAAAAGCGATTTCTCCGCATTCTTGCCGTCTTATGGCGAGCCATCTTTTCCGCGGCACCCACGCATGTCTGTTCTTCCGCTGCAAAAGATTTGATCATCATCAGGCTTGAGATTCTCTCCTGCAGAAAGACGCGCAGACGGCCGTCTTCTTCCTGGATGGTCTTGTGGAGAACCTTCATTCTTTTTCGAAAGAAAAAGGTACTCAGAATCAGCAGAGTCCCGCCAAGAAAAATAACGAGAGTGAATCGCGGATCCAGATAGATAATGGCGGTTAAGGCGCTGCACAGGCTTACAATCATCCCGATCAGTCCCGGCAGAATCTCAATATATCCGTCTGCCACGACCTTGGTGTCGTTGGTCAGGCAGTTCATCCACTCTCCGGAATGAACAGCAGAGACTGCGGCATACGAACGGTGCAGGATGTTCTCGGTCAGACGCAGCTTGAAAGCATTTTCAAAGGAGGATCTCCCAAGTTCATTCAACCAGCGCAGAATGGCATTCAGAATCTGTACACCGATGACCAGCAGGATATTCAGCACGACCGCCCGCCAAAAGGAATCAATATCTCCGTTCACGGCACTGTCAACAATCATTTTGAGCAGCAGTGCGGTTGCGACCCCTGTAAGCCCGCTCAATATTTGCAACAGCGCCAGTACAGCAACGATTCTTCTCTTATTTCCGGGTACCTGATAAAGCCATGACAGCGTTTTACGGCTTGTTCTTTTCATTCGTTTTATCCATGATCAGACAATGTCACTTGCCGGAATCTCGTCGGGCTCTTTCCGCATCATGGCCTGTATGCTGATCTTTGCGGCTTCCGGCTCCATATTGCAGCCCAGGCGGAACAGGCGCACTTTCCGACAGATCCGATCCAGCAGCTGAACAGTCTGAACCCCGGCAATTCCGTCCGGAAGGTGAACCCGATGCAGCAGTTCCTGACATGCTCTTTGCTGCGAAACTGGAGAAATATGATTCTCCTTCGCCCGCTCCAGAACGCAGATTGCCTCCAGAGGCAGAATCTCATTGCAGCCAAATCTTTCCTTCCCCATCCAGGGAGTCCCACAGACCAGGACCTGCCCGTCACTGTCCATTTTCAGGAAGGGTTTATCGCCATTCAGGACATGGGCCTGCGGCAGCGCCTGCAGCCAGAGGCGGGTATGCGTCGTTTTCCCGGTTCCGGACGCGGCTGTAAAAAGAAATGCTCTTCCCTCAACGGCTACGGCGGAGCCATGAAACAGAATCACATTGTACGCAGGAAGTCGGTTTGCAATCAGACGAAGAATCGCTGACAACTCAACAAGGCGGTCAGAAAAAGGCCTGGAAGAGCATTCGATTTCGTTTCTCTTCCTGAATTTGAACTCTTCATACTCCAAATCCTCCTTCGTCGGCGCAACAGCAAACAGGGGCGCCTCATTGCTGAGATAGTCATGAAAAAATGGCTGGATCTCGGAACGAAACGGTTTGACCATGATCGGAATATCAGCCAGCGTAATCGTAAATTCTTCCATTCATCCTACCTTCTTATGCGAAATGTGCTTTTTTCTGCAAAATAAAAGCAGATAACGTTGCGAAACATAGCAACATTATATCTGCTTTCCGGTATCAGGTCAACAACCGATTTTTCAATTTCAGGAACGACACAGGCACTCCGTTGAATACCTGTGTCGATGACTGTTTACCGCTCAGTGAAAATACGCTATCGCCGCCTGGTTGTAGAGATAGATGGCGCTGCAGAGGTGGTGCAGGTTAATGAGGCTGCTGTCGGTGCTGCCGATGTAGGCGCGGTACAGGTAAGCATTCGGCCAGTCGGTCACCGTGAGGGTGGTGCCG
>CACZQT010000340.1 GCA_902783295.1 uncultured Lachnospiraceae bacterium | reverse complement strand
CGGCTTCTTTTCCACAGATATGACGCATGTCATCGTGTCAAAATGCTCTGAGAAGCTTTTCCAGTCCATGCTGATCCCTCCGGCCGTTCGTCTCCTGTCTGATGCTGTTGCGCTTGTATTGAATTATACAATGATCTTTCCTCTTTTTGCAACCAGGCCTTTGTTTCGCAAGGCACATCTCACCGGACAGCCCTGTTTCCGGACGGCCGGAAGCATACAGCTGTATGAACAGAGGCTGTTTAAATGCTGTCAGTTTTCCGGTGATGGCTCCTCCTCATATACCAGAAAGGATTCCATCACATAGCCTTCGATGACGTCTGTTTTCACGCGAACCCAGCCGGGAATGTCGCTCTTCTCCAATACAATCAGTTCCTGATGACGGTACAGGCGCATCAGGATTTCCGCGCCAGCGGAAGGCTGCGCCCGGAGGTTCAGGGTGCTGTCGTCAGCGATGTTTTCCACCTTCGCCCGGCGGGCGCCTTCCGGCAGTTCCTCCGTTACAGGCATCAGGGTGGGCCGCGGCGTCGCGGTCGGGGCCGGGCCGGGATCCCGGGCCAGCAGCGGCGGCGGTGTCGGCAGCGGCGCTGTTTCGCCGGCATATTCCTTCAGCTTTGCGCCGGGGAAATAGAAGGAAAGAATTTCCCTGAAGGTCTTTTCTCCCTCCCGGGCCATCTGCTGGGCGCCGCGCTGGCTGAGGCCGACGCCGTGACCGTAGCGGCCGGCGGTCAGGGTAAAGGAGGTTTCATCTTCCTTCAGAGTGATAATTTCGTTGTTCGCGCCGGAAACGCTCAAGCCCAGGGCGATCACGGTTTCCGGGAAAAGATCCAGTGTCACCGTCATGGGAACGGCGGAAATAAGCTCGGTGATGTCGAGGTCGTCTTCGTCCTCACCGCCTGCGCTGCCTTCGGAAGCAGTCTCGTCTCCCGGGACGCCGTTTTTCGAAACAGGTTTTATTTCAAAAGCAACCTGCAGCTGCGTCATCAGCCGGCTGGGAGCGGCATACCTGGGTGTCGTCAGTTCCAGGGAGGTTAATCTTTGGATTCTGAATTCTGATTCTTCTGGAACGGAATCTTTCAGCGAGGGATTGTTCAGGGCTGCCTGCCGCAGCAGCTTTACGAAAGCGGGCGAGAGATCGGTCCCATCCCGGTTCAGCGTGGAGATACGCACAGTGGATTCAGGGTTTTCCGCGTCCCACGGGTCGTCGGTCATGGCGAAGCAGCGGGGAACGTCGCCCTTCCAGATGTTGGAGGGCAATTCCGTCTGTCCGCCGTTGGAGGCACCGTACCAGGCGGTGATCAGCTTCCCGTCACATGTCAGCACCAACCCGGTCGTATCCGCAACGGCCTGCAGGGATTTCGGACTGTTTTCGGGGATTCCGCGGAACACCTGGTCGTTGGTGGTGTCCACCACGTCCCATACGGCGTCCGGATTCAGATGGCTTAAAGCATAGGTCCGGGCGCATACGGCCTGGGCTTTCAGGGCTTCTTCCGGAAAACCGTCGCCCATTTCATAGGGAACCACGCCCTGCAGATAGGTTTCCACCGGCAGGGTCAGAATCGGAATAATTCTCAGTGCTCCGGAATCCGTATCTTTTTCTATGGAAAGGGAAAGATCTCCCGGATAGAATCCGGCCTGCAGGTTAAACCGGATGCCGGGGGCCGTATTCCCGGAATCCTGCCGCAGCAGGGTCAGCTTTTTGCCCATGTCGGCGGAAACGCCGCCGGCAAAAAGTGTCAGCCGCTGATCCTGCAGGAGAATCGTGACTTTTGCGCCGTCTGTCAGCAGCAGATCGGGCCCGCTTTCGGAGCGGGCCAGATACCGGCCGGAGAGTGTCAGATCCGCCCGGTCCGTCAGGTACAGACGGCGCAGCAGAACGCGCACCTCCGAGGCTTTTTCTCCTTTTGCAAAGGAAGCTGCCGGCACCAGCAAGATGCAGGCCAGCAGCAGGCAAATCATTCTCTTCATCATAATCGTCCTTATTTCCGGTGTTCTTTCTTCCAGGCCAGGATCTGTTCCAGCCGCTCCTTGTAGCGGGCTTCCTGTCCCTGGCTGGTCGGATGATAGAAATGCCGGTCCTTCAGCGCATCCGGAAGGCACTGCATGGCGGTGATTTTTTCCTCATAATCGTGGGCATACTGGTATCCCCGGCCATAGTTCAGCTCTTTCATCAGGCGGGTCGGTGCATTCCGGATGACCAGCGGTACCGGTGCATCCGGCTCTTTTTCAATCGCTTCCCGTGCTTCCATAACGGCCATTTCCATAGCGTTTGATTTGGAAGCCAGGGACATGTAAACGACGGCTTCCGCCAGATGTACGTTGCATTCCGGAACGCCGATAAAGTGGCAGGCCTGATAGGCGGCCACCGCGACTTCCATCGCCCGGGGATCCGCCAGGCCCACGTCCTCGGCGGCAAAGCGCAGAACCCTTCTGGCAATATACAGCGGATCCTCCCCGCCTTCCAGCATCCGCATCATCCAGTACACGGCAGCGTCTGGATCGGAATTGCGCATAGACTTATGCAGGGCGGAAATAATGTTGTAGTGCTCCTCCCCGTCCTTGTCATACATCAGGTTTTTCCGGCTGAGGCACTGGGCAACAATTTCGTCCGATACGGTGATGAGGCCCTCGCCCGCATCTCCGTTGAGCACCACCATTTCCAGCGTACTCAGGGCGCTGCGGGCATCCCCGTTGCAGAAATCGGCAATGGATTCAAGCGCCTCGTCGCTGATTTCAACGT
>CACZQT010000339.1 GCA_902783295.1 uncultured Lachnospiraceae bacterium | reverse complement strand
GCCGTTGATGTTGACCTTGCCGTCGATGGTGAAGCCGGCCGCTTCCAGATCCGCAGCCAGATCATCCAGTGTGGAAAGACCCTGGCTGGCTGCATAGTTTACATTGATGTAAGGAGCATTCATAGCGCCGGAAGCATCACCCGCGAGGTACAGCATACCGGCTGCCGCCTGCTCGTCCGTGATCTGATACCAGTTCCAGTGAGAGGGCAGGTAAAGCTTGAATCCGTCATCGAAAGGAACCCAGGTGCCTGCATAGGTGGCAACATTTTCTGTAAAGGTGATGGTACCGTCGACTTCATTTCCGGTGGTGGTGCCTGTGCCTACGCCGCCTACAGGGCCTGTGCTGCCGCCGATGCTGGAGGAATCATCCGAACCGCCGACGTTGTCATTGTTGCCGCCGAATACGTCCGTACCTCCGATGGTATCCGCCGGGTTGGTGGGAACCGCTACACGTTCGCTGTCTACGTGCTTTTCATAATCCGCTTCGCCGCCGGCCAGAGGAGCGAAGCTCATGGCGATCTGCTCCAGATAGCCTTCAGGAAGCAGGTAGCCCAGGGAAGGGACTTCCTTGCTGCCGAACATATAGGTGCGTCCGTTCCAGCCGATAAAAAGACGGGTATCCTGAGCAGTGTAGCCGGAGATGGTATATTCGTATCCGACTTTGTAATAGGCATTTCCTCCGAGGTTTTCTACGGAAGCGGTGTGAACTACCCGCAGATCGGAATAGTTATTGCCCATATAGCGGGTAAAGGCATCGGTGATTCCTTCGGAAGCCATCTCGTAATAACCGATGATGACATAGGGGATGTTCTGATCTTCCACAGTGTGAACATATACGAAATCATCTTCCTGTTCTACCAGAGCATAATCATCGACGACAATGGAGATTCCCTGGTCATCCAGTGCAATGACGTCCCCTTCAGGAACCAGACTCTGAGGCGTACTGATGAGGTTCTGCTCCTTTCCGCTCTTGCCGAAGACATCCAGGCTGTGGCTGTCCAGGCTGCCGCCCAGGGTCGCAGATACATTGCCTGAAACGGCCAGGGTCATGGTGCACAGCAAGGCGGTGCCGATCTTCCAAAGGTTCTTTTTCATGTTGAGTCCTCCTTAATTAGATGTTTATATCTTGGCAGGTGATTAAGAACTGTGTATGTATACAGAGCTTCAGTACCCCACCTGTTCACAAACCATGTTGATTACGCCCAGCCATCTGACATCGAAGCCGCGCATTTCCGCGGCAAAGAGCAGGGCCTGATGTATTTCCCGGAAACCGGATTGAGGGGTCAGCAGGCTGATGGCATCCAGCCAGAGCCTGAAGGAATCATCCAGGGACATGCCCTGGGCACACAGCCGCCAGGCAACATAGTTGACCAGTGAACTGTTGGTGTGAACGCCGCCGAAATCATTGCGCATATCCGGGCGTCCGTCCATCTCCTGATAGAAGGCTCCGCCGACAGTGGCCGGCTGTTTGTACAGCCAGGGGAAGCTCATGCTGCGGACGGTACGTCCGCCGACTTCACCGATCAGCCACTGCGTATCCTCTGTTTCGCCCATCATCATCTCGCACAGATTCCCCACAATATCGCTCAGGGCTTCATTCAGTGCGCCGGATTCATTTTCGTAAATATCCCCGCCCAGAGAGTACGTGGTGATGCCGTGGGTAAACTCGTGCCCGATGACATCCACACATTCCCCGAAATGATTGATGGAACTGGCGCCGAAGACACCCCAGCCATTGAACATGCCAAGGAAACAGGCATTGTCATTCGGCATGCCGTCTGCGTAACAGTAGTCTGTCAGGATCAGCAGGGGCATTCCGAAGCCGTCGATCGATGTCATGCCGTAGGAAGCGAAGAAGTCGTAGATTTTCAGGTACGTATTATAGGTGATCAGGTAATGATTGGGCCAGTCATTGTTGTTCTGGCAGGTCCAGGGAATCAGTTTCGTCTCGCTGGCATAGGCGGTATAGTCCGCCAGAAGGATGTGACGAGAGAGATCCGCCAGATAATAGTTTCCTGCGGCATCTTTGACCACGGGAACCGTGATTTCTTTCGTGCTTCCATCGTGGAGGGTGACGTTTCCGGTCCAGCTGTCCGCTTCCTTCCCCTCGAACCAGGCCAGTGCCAGTTCTTCTTTGGCATTGTCACCTTTTACCATTTCATTCGGGGAGGTAACCGCCATATACATGAGATACCGGCCGTCATAGGAGACCAGATGCTCCAGGAAGGCGCGTCCTTCCGGAGGATTTTCTTCCGGAGGATAATCGGTAAATACAGCCCATGCATGGCTGGCAATGCCGTTCATTGTGACGGAGGTCTGGCGGGTGGCTTCCGGATAATAGGTAAAATGCAGATCCGGGTAAGTCGACTGTACGACTTCCAGCGCTTCCTCGGAAGTGATGGAAGACTCACTGCCATCCGACATACCGATGTTCGGTGTGAAAGAACTGACCAGGCCGCAGGGGATATGATCCGGACCTACGATCACTTTCAGTACGGCATTCTGCAGGGTCCAGTTTCCATACCGCTGCTGGAAGTTGTAGGTAGTGTACCCCAGGGAATTGGTCGAGCCGAAGACTGCATAGAATTCGGAACCTTTGGTCAGGCCCAGAAGCATCGCCATGCCTTTAATGGACTCAATGGCTTCTTCTTCATTTGTCACTGTTCCTTCGTAGTATTTCCCCCGGAGGAAGGTCAGATAGCCGTCTGTGAAGAGCATGGCGGCATCACCGCCGTTCATCTCAAAGATTTCGTCCTCCGTGTACTGATGGGTCGTTTCGTATTGTTTTCCGTCATCTGCAGGAGATCCGCTTTCCGTCTGCCCTTCGGTCCGGCTGTTCCAGTAGCCGCTGAGGCCGGCAGCCTGTACCGATACTGCCGAAGCTGCCATCGCCAGCAGCAGGACAGCCGGAAATACCCGGAACGAAGAATGGTCATGGAAAAGGGTTCTCCTCCTGCCCGGAGAAGCCAGGTGCAAAGCTGCAGAAAGGCAGCGGCCGAAAAACTTCAGAAATTTCAGAAATCTGCGCATGCCGGCCTCCGCTTAATGTCCGATCTGTGTGGGATCCAGCTCTATGCTGCCGCCCGGTTCGAAGGTGGTATTGGTAGCGAAGATATCACCGGTATCCAGCTCATAGACGTGATCATAGGCGTTCGGCAGTTTTACATGGGAACCATCTGTAGTGGTATAATCCGTTTCATCCCGGATATAATCCGACCAGGCGTCCATGACTTCGTAGGTATCCCCGTTATCAATTGTATCGCCGGCATTTTCCTTTTCCCAGTCGTCCAGTCCGGAAAAGGTGTTAGAACCGCCATTCTGCGCCTGCAGGTAGGCCAGGATCAGCCGCTGGCTGTTCAGGTGGCGGAAGATTTCGTACTCTTCACTTACGCTGGTGCCCAGGGCGAAAGCCTGGAAGGCAGTCATATAATCTTCATGCACATCGGCATCCGTCCACAGAGCATAGACGGAAGGCATGCTCCAGTAAATCTCCTGCGTATAGGAAGAGTAGTTGAGCATGCTCATATCATGGTACAGTTCGAATCCGGAAGAGTAGGCCTGGACCGTAATTTCCTTGGAGCCGGCCTGGTAGGTGCGGCAGGCAAAGGTGAGATCCGTAGCGCGAAGATTGAGATCCATGTTGTAGAGCTGGGAGGCATCCGCGATATCCTTACGGATGGCAGCGTCGTTTTTCGCCCTGGCGTCCAGCAGAATGGCTTCATCCTCCTGGGAGAGCAGGCGTTCCTTCAGGAATGTGACTTTGGTTTCAAACAGGATTTCTGCCACCAGATCACAGCAGGCAGCGGCATTCCGGTAGTTCAGGGTGTGCATCATGTTGCTGTAATCAAAAATGTCATCCGAGGAGCGGGCTTCGTACCCCATAAGATTGGCGTAGGACTGCAGGAACTGCCGCTCAGACAGGTAGACCATTTTTGCCTTCCCGTCCGGACTGGTAGCAGTCAGGTAGACGGCATTCGGGCAGGTGATGGATTCGCTGCCGATCATCAGGTCAATCACCTGTACCGTCCAGCCTTCGGGAAGGACGGTTTTTCCTACGACGGCGTTGTTATATCCGGGGCTGGTAATTTTCCGCTCGGAAAGAGAAAGGCCGGAAGCAGTCTGCATTGCTCCGCCCGAGGTCGTCTGCTGTGTACCCCCGGGGGCTGTCTGCTGTGTGCCGCCGGGCTGCGTCTGCCCGGAATTGCCTGCTTTCTGGTTAAACCAGTCGGACAGTGCATAAGTATGAACCGGAAGGACAGAAAAAATGAGAGAAGCAGTCAGAACCGCGCAAAGAATTTTCTTCATACTGGATACCTCCGCTTTGTTTTCCATAAATATCCCTGATTTTCAGTATAATCTATATAAAGAAAAATAGCAATAAAAACCCTAAGAGACAACCATATTCAAGAAAAGGATTGCGTGCCGCAGGAAATTTATGCTATGATTGCGAAGATAAGCAGGGATTTGCGCCGGGGCGGAGACTATGGAAATGATTTGCCGTGAGATGGCCCGTGCGCGCCGCGGTAAGACCGCCGGTGGCGTTCTTGAACTGTGCTGAAAATCTTGAAAGGGCTGAATTGCGATGGAAGACAGCAAAATTATTGAGCTGAAAAAGACCATACTGGAAGATAATGATGCGGACGCGGACCGGCTGCGGGAAGAACTGGCGGCACGGAAG
>CACZQT010000338.1 GCA_902783295.1 uncultured Lachnospiraceae bacterium | reverse complement strand
GTGCAAGCACGATCGTCGATGACTTTGGACTCGCTGTTTTCTTCACTTTAGAAATCTTTTCTTTGCATTCTGCCCGGTTTTGATATATAATCCTCACACATACCTGTGATTACCCGAGTCCGCTGAGGCGGACAGCCGTACGGAGGAAATTCCCCTTGAAGATAGAAAAACTGAACGACAACCAAATCCGCTGCACACTGAACGGCAGTGATCTGAGTTCCCGGCATCTTTCTCTCCTGGAACTGGCGTACGGAACAGAAAAGGCCCGGCGTCTTTTCCATGAAATGATCGAAAGAGCCGGTTCCGAAGTCGGCTTCCATGTGGATGATGTTCCGCTGATGATTGAAGCCATCCCCCTGTCCAACGACAGCATCATTCTGATTATTTCCAAGATCGATGATCCGGATGAACTGGATACCCGTTTTGCCCGCTTTGCGCCGGGAATCGATGACAATGAGGATCCGTCCTCTGCCGTTATGCCGCCTTCCGGCAGCGATCTGATGGTGCGTGCCGGTTCTGCCGGGGATATTCTGGATGCCCTTTCCAGGATGATTGATTCTCTGGAGAAAGATGAAAAGCCGACACAGGACGTGGAACTTCTCACTGTCTTCCGTTTCCGCAGCCTGGATGATCTCATGAAGGCCGCTTCCGTCCTGAAAGGTTTCTACGTCGGTGAGAACTCTCTCTACCGCTCAACCCGGAAGGCCGATTATTTCCTGGTAGTCCATAAATCCGGTCACTCCCCGGAAGAGTTCAACAAAGTATGCAACATCCTCACGGAATACGGTTCCCGTGTCCGCAGCAATGATGCCAGCGAGGATTATTTCCGGGAACACCTGCAGCAGCTGGCAGGGCCGAGAGCCCTGCAGGACCTGGCGGTGTAAAAGTCAGACAGCAAGACAAAGGGACAGTTCCTCTGCCCGGCGAACGGTACAGAGGGACTGTCCCTTTGTCTTTTTATGTACTGTTTCAGATTATGCAGAATGGGCGGGATTTCTCCCGCCCATTCTGCTTTTTGATTCAGGTTACCGCTTACTGGGCAGAGATTGCGCCGGTAGGGCAGGTAGCTTCGCAGGTGCCGCACTCGATGCAGACATCGGGGTTGATCTCGAAATGATTCTCGCCCTCAGCGATCGCTTCTACAGGACATTCGGCAGCGCAGGCGCCGCAGCTTACGCATTCGTCAGAAATAACATATGCCATGATTCATTCCTCCTATGGAACTTATTTTGCCTTGGAACCGCCCGGACTCGACCCTGGGCGGGCTTCCGTCAAGTTCCTGGTTCGACCTCATTCTACCCTCTTTTTTCTCATAATGCAAGAGGGTTAGTCGTACCTTTTTCTAAAAACAAATAGAACTATTTCTGAATATCTGCACACTGTGCCAGGATTTCAGCAAATACAGTTGCAAAAAATTCTTTCGTTCGGTATACTGTGATGGCATGCCGGCAGACTGTCGGCAAATACCCCATTCTGGAGGCTGTTATGGCAAAAGTTACCAAAGAGATGCTGATCGGTGAACTGATCAATCTGGATGTCAATATCATACCGATTCTGATGAGCGCAGGTATGCACTGCGTAGGCTGCCCTTCTTCCCAGATGGAAAGCCTCGAAGAAGCCTGCCTGGTCCATGGACTGGACTCGGACATGATGGTCGGTGCCATCAATGAATATCTGGAAGCAAAAGGAGAGGCCTGACCGCCTCCCCTTTTCTTTTTCTTTATTTCAGTTTTTCTTGATGCTGGCAAACTTGGTATAATCCGGCAGCCAGACAAGTTCCACCGTACCCACCGGGCCGTTTCTCTGTTTGGCCACAATGACTTCACAGATGTTCTTTTTCGGGCTGTCGTTATTGTAATAATCATCCCTGTACAGGAACATGACCACGTCCGCGTCCTGTTCAATGGCGCCGGATTCACGCAGGTCGGACAGCATAGGCCTGTGATCCGAACGCTGTTCCACGGCGCGGGAAAGCTGCGAAAGCGCAACAACCGGGCATTCCAGTTCCCTGGCCAGGGCTTTCAACGAACGGGAAATCTCAGAGATTTCCTGCTGGCGGCTTTCATTGCTGCGGCCTCCGCTGCCCGACATCAACTGCAGATAGTCGATCATAATCAGCTGCAGGCCGAAATCCAGCTTGTATTTCCGGCATTTGGTGCGCAGTTCACTAACCGTGATACCTGGTGTATCATCAATAATCAGCCGGGAGTTCCCGACCACGCCGGAACCTTCCAGCAGTTTGTCCCAGTCCTCATCCGTAAGGTCACCGGTACGCAGGCTCTGGGAATTGATCCGGGATTCCATGGCGAACAGACGGTTCACCAGCTGCTCCCGCGACATTTCCAGGCTGAAAATGGCCGTGCATGTATTCCGCCGGAAGCAGGCGTACTGGGCAATATTCAGGGCAAAAGCGGTTTTACCCATGGAAGGACGGGCTGCCAGAAGGATCAGTTCCGATGGCTGCAGTCCGGCCAGCTGGCGGTCCAGGTCTACGAAACCTGTCGGCACACCGGTTACCGGGTTCTTGCTCCGGGACGCTTTGTGGATGCGTTCCAGGGCTGCCAGAGTAATTTCCTGAATCGAAACAAAGTCCGTTTCCTTCCTTCGGTTCAGAACGTCAAATATCTTTTTTTCCGCCTGCGCCATGATCGTTTCTGTCTGATCTTTACCGGCATAGCAGAGATTCGCTACTTCCTCGGAAGCATGTATCATCTGCCTGAGCAGGGATTTTTCATATACAATCTCCGCATAATGCTTCGCATTGGCAGAAAACGGAACATTGGCGATCAGGCCGGCCAGGTATTCCACCGAAGTCAGCTCAGGCGGGAGTTCTTTCTGCCGGAGCCGGTCCTGCAGAGTCGTCAGGTCTACCGGCCGGCCTTCTTCGTACAGATCAACGGCCGTATCAAAAATGATACCGAACTGACGCTGGTAAAAATCACTGCCCGAAACGATCGTTTCCACCGACGGGATGACCTGATTGTCCAGGAGCATGGCGCCGACCAGCGTCTGTTCCGCCTCCTGGCTGTGCGGCTGTATTCTGCGAATCTGGTTTTCTTCCATGACTTCCTCGCTGACAGCCGGTCCGGGTCCAGGCTGTTTTCACATAATTGTAACCGTTCCTTATCCCTCTGCCACTTCTACATTCAGCTTCGCCAGCACGTCCTTATGCAGGCGGATGCTGATCTCATGCTTGCCAAGGGTCTTGATCGGTTCCGGCAGGATGATCTTCTTCTTATCCACGTCCAGGCCCAGCTGTGTTTTGATTGCCTGGGCAACTTCTTTGGAAGCAATCGCACCGAAAAGGCGCCCGCCTTCACCGACCTTAGCCTTCATCTGAAGTACTTTTCCGGACAGGGAATCCGAAAGCTGCTTTGCTTCGGCCAGCTGCTCCGCTGCTACTTTTGCTTCGTGGGCCTTCTGCTGCTTCAGCTTTGCCAGATTAGCCGGCGTTGCCTCTACTCCCAGGTTTTTCGGAATCAGGAAATTCCTGGCGTAGCCGTCATTGGCCTTTACAATGTCTCCTTTTTTCCCCAACGTCTTAACATCTTCCAGCAGTACTACCTGCATACAGCTTTCCTCCTATTTTCTTCCGGCTCCTTACAGGGAACCATCCTTCACCATCTGGCGCAGCGTATCCTTGACTTTCTCCATGGCTTCCCTCACGCTGCTGTCCGCGATCTGGGCACCGGCGATTCCCATGTGTCCGCCTCCTCCCAGTTTTTCCATGATCATCTGTACATTCACTTCGTCAATAGACCTGGCGCTGATGTATATCTTGTCATTGTGTTCCGTAAATACAAAGGATGCCTTCACCCCTACAATGTCCAGCAGGTCGTTTGCCGCCTGGGCTCCGATTACGGTCGGGCTTTCCACATCTTTTCCGTGGCATTCGGCAAATGCATAGGCGTCCATAAAGATTTCGGCGTTACTGACAGTAGCCGCCTTGACCCGGGTATCCTCCATTTTTTCCCGGAACAGCTTGCGGACCCGGCTGACATCCGCTCCATGGCGCCGCAGGAAAGCGGCTGCCTCGAAGGTCCGGACGCCAGTCTTTGCCAGGAAGTTATCCGTATCCATCACAATGCCTGCATAAATCGTCTCCGCTTCGATGGGCCGGATCTTCATGCTGACACCGAAATACTGCAGGACTTCCGCCACCATTTCACTGGCGGAAGAGGCATACGGCTCGATGTAGGAAAGAGTAGCTTTCCGGATCGATTCGCCGCCCTGTCTGTGATGGTCAAGTACCACAATCGTGGAGGCCCGATCGATCAACTGAGGGCATTCCGTATAGCTGGGGCGGTTCACATCCACCACAACCACCATGGTATTGGCATCCAGCAGAGCTTTCGCCTTTTCCGAGTTGATGATCATATCATCCGGATAATCCGGGCTTTCCTTAAACCGGTTGACCAGAGGCCGCAGAGAAGACGTCACCTCGTCCATAACAATGTGCGCTGTTTTTCCCAGCGTAGCTGCTGCCCGGTAAATCCCCACTGCCGCGCCGAAGCAGTCCATATCGGGCAGGTGGTGTCCCATAATCAGCACCTGGTCCCGCTGCGTCATAAGTTCCCGCATGGCCTCCGCCTTGACGCGGGCTTTTACGCGGGTTCCTGTCTCCTGATGCTGCGTTTTCCCGCCGTAGAACTCGTTGCCGGCTGCGGTCCTGACAATCGCCTGGTCACCTCCGCGGCCCAGTGCCAGATTCATCGTATTTCGTGCGCTTTCACTGATTTCCGTCAGAGTCTCCCCATCGGCAGCCATGGAAATACTCAGGGTGAAGGAAGATTCGCCGCCCCCCGGAGCCTTATTGTTTTTCACATCCTCCAGAATGGAGAAGCGGTCTTCCATAACAGCCCGCAGGCCTTTCCTCTGCATGAAAACCGAAAACTTGTCCCGCTCCATTCTTCGGATCAGGGCGTCGTACCGGGAAAAGTATTTGCTGATCTTCCGCTCCACAAGGGCTGCCAGAAGCGTCTGGCGCACCTGGTCTGCTCCGCTGATAACCTCTTCGTAGTTGTCGATATAGATCTGTCCGACCACAGCCCTGGAATCCTCCAGTTCCTGGAGCGTCTGCAGGTGGGACGTCTCATCAAACAGGAAGAGGGAATACATGCCTCCGTTCCCGGAAGCTATCTGCACTTCTGCCCGGTATGCCAGACCGCCCCATTCAATATGGTCTTCGAAACAGGTTCCCGGCTGAGGGAGCTCTCCCTTCAGAGAAGGAATCATACGGTAAATGTCGAAGCTCTCCTCCTGCGCCGGCAGAATGGCTTCAAAGGCGCGGTTCACCCACAGGACCTCCCCCTCTTCCCCCAGAAGAGCATAGGGCAGCGGCAGCTCCAGGAGCTGTTCCATCTGCGTCCCCTGGAAGTCCTCTGCGAACTCCGCCAGTTCCACGTCCAGCTGTTTTTTCCAGTACAGATACCACCACAGCAGGAACAGTACGTAGAAAACATCCACTATGCCGCAGATCATGCAGGCATAAGGATTAACCATACCGACCACCACGGTCATCACCATCAGCAGGGGCAAAAGCAGTACAGGCCAGTGCAGCGCCAGTGCCAGCTTCCCCCGTATTCCGGTTTTGTTCATCCTTCGTGTTCCTCGTTCGTTTTTTCTTCCAGCAGGAGCTGGCCTCTGAACTCAATCCTGGGTCCGCCTCTGTGCTCCAGATATTCCCGGGTAATGGTCACGCGTCCGATGTTGTCATCCTTCGGAATCTCGTACATGATATCCAGCATGTACTCTTCCAGGATCGCCCGCAGGGCACGCGCTCCCGTATCCTTCTCCAGTGCCTTTTCCGCAATGGCTTCCAGCGCATCGTCATCGAAACGAAGCTCGACTTCATCCATGGCCAGAAGCTTTTTATACTGCTTCAGGATGGCATTCTTCGGCTCCTTCAGGATCCGTACGAGGCTTTCCTTCGTCAGAGCCTGCAGGGTAACGACAATCGGAATCCTCCCCAGGAATTCCGGGATCATCCCGAATTTCCGCAGATCCTCCGCGGTTACCTTGCCGAGGATATCCTTGTCGTCCTCGTACTTATCCTTCAGATCAGCCCCGAAGCCAATGGACGCATGCTCCTTCAGCCGGTTTTTGATAATCTCCGGCAGATCCGGAAATGCCCCGCCGCAGATAAACAGAATGTTTCTGGTATCCATGGTGGTCAGCGGCACCATGCCGTTCTTGCTGCCTGCGCCGACCGGCACTTCCACCGTGCTGCCCTCCAGCATCTTCAGAAGTTCCTGCTGTACAGACTCACCGCTTACATCCCGGCTCCTCGTTTCCGGCTTTTTGGCGATTTTATCGATTTCATCGATAAATACGATCCCGTGCTCCGCTTTGTCCACATCATTATCCGCCGCTGTAAGAAGCTTGGACAGGACGCTTTCGATGTCATCCCCGATATATCCTGCTTCTGTCAGGGAAGTGGCATCCGCCACCGCCAGCGGTACATTCAGGAGCCTCGCCAGGGTACGCACCAGATAAGTCTTGCCGCTGCCCGTAGGACCGATCAGCAGCAGATTGGACTTTTCGATTTCCACGCCGTCATCCGCCGGCTTGGAAAGCACGCGTTTATAGTGATTGTACACCGCTACAGAGATGGTTTTCTTCGCCTTTTCCTGGCCGATCACATACTCGTCCAGCATGGCTTTGATCTTATGGGGCGGCGGCACGTCCTTCATGGTAAAGCCGGGGTCTTCATTTTCCTTTTTCTTTTTCACCTTCTGGCGCTCGGGAATCTGGAAACCGCCGAAACCCAGCTGGGACAGATCCAGCATGCGGATGCTGATCTGCGGAGAAGGCTTTTTAGGATTTTTCTCTCTTTTGGGTGTTTCTTCTTTTTGCGGAGGTTCCTCTTTCTTTTCCGGCTCCGGATTTTCCTCCGGCTGTCCGTTTCCCGGATCCGCTGTCTCCGGCTCCTCCGGCTCAGCTTCCGTTCCATCCTCTGCCGGCTCTTCTTCCTCAGATCCGGCCTCTTCATAGTCTGTCCCGCCCGGGAACAGACTTTCCGGGGAAGGCATGCCTCCCGGGAACAGGGACGACATCAGATCCGGCATAAACTGGGTCATCATGGGAAGCGCTTCCATAGCCTTATTCAGGCAGTCCCGGCAGACGCACATATTTCCCGGCATCTTCATCATAGGTCCTGCCTTACTCTCCGGGCGCCGGCAGACGCTGCAGACCTCTTCGTAATCCTCTTCGTTTGTGTTCTTATTCTG
>CACZQT010000337.1 GCA_902783295.1 uncultured Lachnospiraceae bacterium | reverse complement strand
TGGGTATATCCGAAGGTGCCGAGAAAGTTTCTCGCAGCCTCTTCATTCACCGGACGGATCACTCCGGATATTTTCAGGTGCAGCGCGTCTTCCAGCAGGCTCTCCGGCATCTGTCCGTCCGCGGTGATATCCGCAAAAACCCCGTTTTTTTCTCTCCGGTAAAAGTCGCAGGCGGGTACCAGGAAGAATTCTTTTCTGCAGAAATCCTCATAGCTCCAGCTGACGTTTTCAACGGCGGCCGGCTTTCCTTCTTCCAGGTTCTTCATGTAGTCCCGGTATTCTGCTTCCGGAAGATAACCCAGCTCAAAGAGCGCGCCGGCAGGCACCTCATTGTTTTCATCCAGAATAAGCACCACTTCTTCGCAGGAAGACGGCCAGCTTCCGTACAGAAGCTCATAATTGTCCTGCACCGAGGAACTCACCAGTTCGTCATCCTGTCCCGGAAGGAGCTGTTCAAAATTGGCGTTGCCGCTGGTTCCCGCTCCCATCATGCTCATCATCATGTTCCGGCCGGTGGACAGGCTGCTGTTATACAGGCCGCTGCCGTCCGTGTTGATAAGGACTCCATCCGGATCATAGGAATACACAGAAAACCGGGTATCGTAAGAGTATACAATCCCGTTTTCTCCCAGATAACGGTGAACCGGGCTGTCCGGATCGTCCAGGTACTTTTTGAAACCCGAAAGATCATTCCGGACGATGTTGGAGGATACCATGGATGCCATTCGGAACCGCCCGGTATCCGAATAGATCCCGTCCAGGCTGTGGTTTACTTCCCCGCTTCGCATGGCCTGACCGTTTTCCCGGCCGACCTGCAGCATGGACGACAGATCCACTGTCTGTGACCGGATGGTAATGGGATAGGAAGTCATCGTATCCTTCTGCAGCCGGCGGATATAGGCATTGGCCCCATGCGAGAGCGAAAGAATCAGCGCAATGCCGATGATCCCTATGGAGCCGGCAAATGCCGTCAGAAAAGTGCGCCACTTCTTGGTACGCAGATTGTCCGCGCTGAGTGACAGAGCCGTCAGGAAAGACATAGACGCCTTCCCCATGTTTTTATGCTTCGGCGCTTCCTGCCCGTTTTCAGCCGGCAGAAAAGGATGAGAATCCTCTTTCACTTTCCCGTCTTTTAAGCGTATAATCCGGGTCGCGTAAGCTTCTGCCAGCTCCGCATTGTGTGTTACCATCACCACCAGCCGGTCTTCCGCCACCTGTTTCAGCAGTTCCATGACGGCCAGGCCTGTCTCCGAATCCAGAGCGCCGGTCGGTTCATCCGCCAGCAGAACCCGGGGGTTGTTTACCAGGGCTCTGGCGATCGCTACTCTCTGCATCTGGCCGCCGGAAAGCTGGTTCGGCTTCTTGTACAGATGCTCTCCCAGCCCGACGTCCTTCAGCGCCTGCTCGGCCCGCGCCTTTCGGTCCTCCCGGGAAATGCCGGAAATCGTCAGCGCCAGTTCCACGTTGGCCAGCACAGTCTGGTGCCCGATCAGGTTATAATTCTGGAACACAAAACCGATGCTGTGATTGCGGTAAGAATCCCAGTCCCTGTCGGAATACTGCCTGGTAGAGATCCCGTCTATGATCAGATCACCGCTGTCATACCGGTCCAGCCCTCCGATAATATTCAGGAGAGTGGTTTTTCCGGAACCGCTGGGGCCCAGAACAGCCACGAACTCATTATCCCTCAGGCTGAAGGATACTTCGTCGAGTGCTTTCTGGCGCAGATCTCCGGTGATATATTCTTTCGATATCCCTTTGATTTGAAACACGCGAGTCTCTTCCTTTCCGAGCCGCCTCATTCATTTCCGCCGCCCGGCGGATGTCTTTTATTCGTCCTCTCCGGTCACGGAATAGTGAAGGATTTCTCCTTCCGTCGTGGTCTGCACCACATCCCGGACTTCATATCCGCAGCCCAGAAGCACCTTTGTCATATCGTTGACCGGGATCTCGCCCGTTGCCTTGATCGCGATCTCCGTGCCGCGCTCTTCGGTATGGTACACGGCGAGCGCTTCCAGATTGGCATCGTTTTCCGCAAAGGCTTTGGCTACGCCTACCAGGAAACCGGGGTGGTCTTCTGCAGCAACAATGTAACGGGTTCCCTGGTGCTTGTAGCCCAGCAGAGAGATCAGTGCCTGGAAAATATCCTTATCCGTGATGATGCCGATCACCCGGTTTTCCGCATCTACAACCGGCAGTACGGCAATGCCGTTATCCAGCATCTTCTGTGCCGCCTCTTCCACCAGCACATCCTGTGTGGTAGTCTTGACGTCCCGGATCATGATATCCGAAACCTTTGTCCGGGACAGAAGATAGTTCAGTTCATAGATGGACAGCGAAGTGTTTTTGGCTCCGCTGCTCTCTTCCACCAGTCCTCCGGTCACCAGACCGATCAGCTTTCCGTCGGCATCAACAACCGGCAGGCGGTGGAAATCATTGCGGCGCATCATATCCAGCGCCTTGGACAGTACTGTATCCGCGGTAATGGTGACAGGCGATACTGTCATATGGTCTTTTACGTACATAGCTGCCTCCCCCTGAATAATTGTCTCAGCCGCCCAGGTATGCTTTCTGTACCCGTTCGTCCTCGGCCAGTTCCTGTCCTGTTCCGGACAGAGTGATAGTTCCTGTTTCCAGCACATAGGCGCGGCTGGCAATGGCCAGCGCCCTCTTTGCGTTCTGTTCCACCAGCAGTACAGTGGTGCCCTTCCGGTTGATCTCCTCGATGATATGGAAGATTTCTGAAACCAGCAGAGGAGAAAGTCCCATGGAAGGTTCATCCATCAGCAGGATCTTCGGCTTTGCCATCAGCGCCCGCCCCATGGCCAGCATCTGCTGTTCACCGCCGGACAGGGTGCCTGCCAGCTGTCCCCGTCTCTCTTTCAGGCGGGGAAAAAGGTCGTAGACATTCTCCAGATCCGCCCCGATGCCTTCCTTATCCTTCCGGGCGTATGACCCGAGGCTCAGGTTTTCTTCAACGGTCTGCTGCGCAAATACCCGGCGCCCTTCCGGCACCTGAGCCAGTCCCAGGCCTACAATTTTATGCGGCGCCACCTTCGTAAGCTCCGTCCCGTCCAGCATGATGCTGCCGGAAGCCGGCTTCAGCAGGCCGGATATGGCGTGCATGGTCGTGGTTTTTCCGGCGCCGTTCGCTCCGATCAGCGTAACGATCTCCCCATCCTCGACCGTAAAAGAGATGCCTTTGATCGCCTGGATCATCCCGTAATTCACTTTTAAATCCGTAACCTGTAACATATGCTATTCCCCCAGATACGCCTTGATCACGTCCGGATTGGCCTGGATCTGCGCCGGCGTTCCTTCCGCCAGCAGCATGCCGTAGTTCAGCACGGTAATCCTTTCGCAAATCCCCATGACCAGCCGCATATCATGCTCAATCAGCAGAATGGCAATGCCGAAATGATCCCGCACCTTGCGGATCATCGCCATCAGCTCCTCGGTTTCCTGCGGGTTCATACCTGCGGCCGGCTCATCCAGCAGCAGGAGCTTCGGATCCGTAGCCAGCGCTCTGGCAATCTCCAGCCGCCGCTGCGCCCCGTAAGGCAGGTTCGAAGCAATGGTATCCGCCTTGTCCTGCAGGTCAAAAATCTTCAGAAGATCCAGAGCCTTCGCTTCCGTTTCACGTTCCTGACGGAAATAGGAAGGCAGCCGGAATATGGCCGAGAACGGGGAGTAGGTGATACTGTTGTGAAATCCCGCTTTAACATTGTCCAGTACGGACAGCTGGGAAAACAGCCGGATGTTCTGGAAGGTACGGGCGATCCCGGCCTTGTTCATTTCCACTACGGACTTCTTCGCCGTATCTTCTCCCAGGAACCGGATGGTGCCTCGTGACGGCTGGTATACCTTGGTCAGCATGTTGAAAACCGTGGTCTTGCCGGCGCCGTTCGGGCCGATCAGGCCAACGATTTCCTTCTCAAATACCTGAAGGGCAAAGTCGTTGACGGCTGTCAGGCCGCCGAAATCAATGCCCAGATCCTGTACATCCAGAACCAGCTTTTTTTCATCCGCCATAGATCAGCCCTCCTTTCCCGCAGCCGCACCTTTTCCTGCCTTCAGTTTCCCGAACCAGGTTTTCAGCGTTTCGTTGTTGGTCAGCAGCATGATCACAATCAGTACAATGGCATAGATCAGCATACGGTAATCCTGCAGGGAACGGAGCAGTTCCGGAAGAAGCACCAGAACAGCTGTTGCGATCATGGTGCCTGTCATATTGCCCAGGCCTCCCAGAACTACGTAAACCAGCAGCAGGATAGAGGTATTAAAGTCAAATTTGTTCGGCACCAGGGTCGCATAGTTCAGTCCGAACAGTGCGCCGGCCGCGCCGGCCAGTCCGGCGGATATCACGAAAGCAAGCATCTTCGTGTTGGAAACATGGATGCCCACCGATTCCGCGGCAATACGGTTGTCGCGGGCTGCCATAATCGCCCGGCCGCTCTTGCTGTACATGATATGGTACACGACCAGCAGAGCCAGCAGCACCAGAACCGCACCAACCGTAAAGTTGGCAATCCGCTCCGTGCCGGTCGCCCCCATCGGACCGTTCAGAAGCATCTTTCCTCCGGGCGCCAGCTTTGTGGTATTTGCCACGAAGCTGAACTGGAAACCGTTTTCATCAAAACCGAAATACATGTTTGTAATCAGGCTCTTGATGATCTGGCCGAAGGCCAGGGTCACGATCGCCAGATAGTCGCCCTGCAGCTTCAGCACCGGAATGCCGATCAGGAAGCCGAAAATCATAGCGCACACTGCGCCGAGCAGAATCGCAAGAACCAGCCGGAGCAGGGTATTGGGAAGAAGCGGAGCCAGCCGTCCCGACAGGCAGATCCCCGCGAACGCGCCGATGCTCATGAAACCGGCCTGGCCAAGATTCAGCTCGCCGGAAACGCCCACATTCAGGTTCAGGCCGATGGCTGCCACCATATAGCAGCAGATCGGAACCAGAAGACCCTGGAACAGACGGGACAGGTTCCCGCTCCGGATCATCACCGTCAGGACAATATACGCAAGAATAACGAGAAGGATGGAAACCGTCCTTCCCCGGCGCTGCCGCCCGAACAGGGAAGAAAAGACAGATTTGTTTGCTTTCATTTTTCTTCCCCCTTATACTTTCTCACTGAGTTTGCGGCCCAGCAGGCCGGTCGGCTTGATCAGAAGTACAACGATCAGAACTGCGAATACAATCGCATCCGAAAGCTGTGTGGAAATATATGCCTTGGCAAATATTTCAATGACACCCAGGAGCAGTCCTCCCAGAAACGCACCGGGAATCGATCCGATGCCGCCGAACACCGCTGCCGTAAAAGCCTTGATGCCGGGCATGGATCCCAGAGTCGGAAACACCTGCGGGTAAGAGGCGCACAGAAGCACCGCGGCAATCGCCGCCAGACCGGAGCCGATAGCAAAGGTCACGGAAATAATCTGGTTTACGTTAATCCCCATGAGAGTCGCTGCTCCCTTATCCTCCGAGCATGCACGCATAGCCCGCCCCGTTTTCGTACGGTTTACGAAAAGGGTAAGCCCGATCATAACCAGAATACAGGTAGCAATCGTGATCAGTGTCACGTAGGACACGGAAAGGGAGCCCAGAGTCAGGGATCCGTTGCCGACCAGTGCCGGGAACACCTTCGGCGAAGAGGACCACAGCAGCTGCGCCCCGTTCTGGAGAAAATAGCTGACGCCGATGGCCGTAATCAGCACAGCCAGGCTGGTAGCCTGACGCAGCGGCTTATATGCCAGTTTTTCCACGACCACGCCGAGCACGGTGCAGACCAGAACCGCCAGAAGCACCGCCGGAACCGTCGGCAGTTTATAGGTATTCAATGCAAAAAAGGCGACGTAAGCACCTACCATGATCACATCGCCATGTGCGAAGTTCAGCATCTTCGCAATTCCGTATACCATGGTATAGCCCAGGGCAATGATCGCATAAACGCTGCCCAGTCCCAGGCCATTGATCAGATATGACAAAAAACCCATAGAATCTCCCCTTATTAGGACAGGGGGCTTTCGCCGGAACACCGCAAAAGCCCCCTGCCTCATTCGTTTTCAGCCCGGAATCTTCTCCTTGCCGCCGGGCAGGATCATCAGTCTTCCACGCCTACGTAAGCGCCGTTCTGGATGATCATAGCCTTCGCGGTCTTGCTCACTTCGCCGGTAGGCGCCCAGGTCATCTCGGTACCGGTCAGGCCGTTGAAGGTCATGGTGGTGAACTGTTCTACCAGAATGTCGCAGATTTCCTGTGCACTCATATCTGCCGTAACACCGCCGGCTTCGCAGGCCTGGGCGATGGCATATACGCAGTCATAGGCATCCGCCGCGAACTGGTTCGGAACCTCACCGGTCTTCTCGGTGTACTTCGCTACGAAGTTCTTGGTCTGCTCATCTTCCGCATCCGCGTTGAAGGGAGTCAGCAGATAAACGCCTTCAGCCAGAGAAGCGTCAAAGCCTTCCAGCGTCAGGATGCCGTCCATGCCGTCCACGCCGAAGAAGGTGGGAGCATAACCGGCGGCCTGAGCCTGCTGCAGAATCAGGGAAGCAGGCTGATAGTAGATCGGCAGGAACACCAGATCCGCTTCTGCTGCCTGAGCCTGGCCAAGCTGTACGGTGAAGTCGGAAGCGTTGGAATCATCAAAAGTGCCTTCATAAACAACTTCCAGGCCTACAACAGCCGCTTCAGCCTTGAAGGTATTGAAGATACCGGTGGAGTAGTTGTCGTCATTCTTGTAGATGATCGCAATCTTCGAACCCAGGTTCTCATGCGCCTTGATGTAGTCCGCGCTGGCGGTTCCCTGGTTAGGATCGGTAAAGCACATCTGGAATACGTTGCCGTAAGCGCCGGACAGATTCGCGGAATCCGCATAGATAACGTCCAGCGAAGAGCCCGAAGGGGTGATGGCGAAGATATGATCTTCCGCATACATGGGAGCTACAGCAGCACCGGGAGAAGAGGTAACGGTTGCCAGGGATACCTGCATGTCATCCAGGACATAGTAAGCGTTCACTGCCTTTTCAGGGTCGTGAGCATCATCTTCCATCTGCAGTTCGAACTGCAGGCCGCCCAGAGCGTTTACTTCTTCTACGGCAATTTCAGCCGCATTCTTTACTGCCTGGCCATATACAGCTGCGCCGCCGGTCAGGGGACCGGAACCGCCGATCTTGATTGCACCGTCAGCCAGAGCTGCGGGAGCACTTGCCATAGCAGCTGCCAGAGCCACTACCAGAGCCTTCTTAAGACCGTTCTTCATTCTTTTTTCCTCCTGTTTTTCCGGTCTGTGTGATTCCCGAAAAGGAATGCAGCCGGACCGGTATTTTCTTGCCTTTCCTGATGATTCTTCAGGAAAAAGCCAAATATGAAAACATTATAAAGGATAAAACTGTTCTTTGCAATCTTTTTTTCCGCAGGACAGGAACACGTTTCTGTTTGTCCCGGCTTTGCCGGCAGGCAGGAGAAGACAAGGGGACAGTCCCTCTGTCTCCCCTGTCTCTCTTACGGCTGCTTCTTCGACATGGAATTCAGTTCCTGGAACAACTGGTCCAGAACCGGTGTGGAACTCTGTGTGCCTGGATGATACCCTTCCGTTCCGCCGGAAAAACCGCTTCCTGTCTGGTATTTTGTCCGCTTCATGATTTCAGAAAGTGACTTTTCCAGACGGTCCAGCCGGGTGCCGTATCCGCTCAATGCCATAACGGTACGCACCAGCAGTTCTTTTTCATCCGTCTGGGAAAGCTCCGCTTCGTTGGCCCGGATGGCTTCCCGCTCGTCATGAACGGCACGCTCCGAACGTTCCTTCTCCGCCATCAGTTCCAGTTCCGAAGTACGGATGATATCTTCGATTTTCTGATCCGCTTCCTGACTCACGCGGTCCGTTTCTTTCCTGGCTTCCGCCACATTCTGTTCCGCTTCCTGCTGAATTTTTTCAATCTCTTTCTTTGACGCTTCCCTGGCAGAGGCAATATCTTTTTCCGCCTTTTCCTGCTGGCTTCTGCTCTTCTCCTCCGCCTCTTTCAGGGTTTCGTTATACTTTTTCTTCCATTTCCCTTTGGCCCTCGCCAGCGGAATCACCAGAAACAGAAGTACCGCCAGCCCGACTGCAGACGGAATCCATACCTGGCAGGTCATTTCCATAAACTGTGACCATAACGTCTGAATTGTTTCCATATCTGTTCCTCCCCCGGTACAGCAGCAGATATTACAGTTGTAATATTGCAGCTGTACAGTAAAAATGCTGTGTTTTCCGGCCGCTGTCAGCCTGAGAAACACAGCACCATCATATTACAAACAGGAAAAATGTACAAGAACCTTTGCGGAAAAGTTTCAGTTGGCCTCGTCCGGATCCCCTTCATCTTCTCCCAGAGGAGGGTACTGTTCTTCAGCCACCGGCATGGGTTCCTCTTCCACCTTCATGTCCTCTTCTTCGTTCTCCGGATCCTCTTCGGGGGCCTCGTCCGGATCTCCCTCATCCTCTCCCAGAGGAGGGAAAACCTCTTCCTGGTCTTCCTCTACGGGAACCAGTTCCACTTCTTCTTCGTCCGCGGCACCGGCGTCCGCAGCCTTATTCTCCTTGATCTCCTGAGCGGTGATCGTCTGCGCCGCTTCCGTAACAGCCGCCCCGGCCGCAGGCTTATTTCCGGACTGCGATGCCCCCTGCTGCTTTCCGGAGCAGGCACTGAACATCAGAGCGAAAACACAAAGAGCGATCCCGGCAGCTGCTTTTTTATTCTTCTTCAGTATATTCCACATCATTATAAAACCTCCATCCATCATAATCTGACGCATCCGCGTACAATACCAGAGTATACCATTTTCTGCCGCCGACAGTATAATCTGCCCTTTAAATGTTTATGAAGGTTTTCTGAAAAGAATGGCGGAAAACGACTTTTGTCCTCGTTTTCCGCCTCTTTTCCGCTTCATATATTCTTACACAAAGTTTCAGGAAATCCCAAAAACACCGTCCGCGATCCGGACCGCTCCCATGGCATCTCTGGCATAGGCATCCGCTCCGATATCTGCCGCGTATTCTTCCGTCAG
>CACZQT010000336.1 GCA_902783295.1 uncultured Lachnospiraceae bacterium | reverse complement strand
CTGAAGAAATGAAAATACAGGTTACCGTCGGAGATGAAACACGGACAGCTACACTCTCGGAGAATGCGTCCGCAGCCGCTTTTTATGAACTGCTCTCAAAGAGTCCGCTGACCATAGCCATGCACGATTACGGCAGTTTTGAGAAGGTCGGCCCGCTTGGCACGAGCATCGTCCGGAGTGATACCGAGATCACCACCAGCCCCGGAGACATTATCCTGTACCAGGGCAATCAGATCACGATTTATTATGACGTGAACAGCTGGGATTTTACCCTGCTTGGACATATTGACAACGCGACAGGCAAAGACATGAAAAGCTTCCTGGGAAACGGAGATCCCGTCGTTACATTCTCCCTGCCGTAAGAATATACCTGCGCACTTTTTGCACGCGATCAGGAGTACGAAAAGCCCGGAACCGCACAGTTCCGGGCTCTTTTCATTACTCCCGCCAGCAGATCGCTTCCTTGATCTTCCGGACTGTCTCTTCGCCCACAAGCATTTTCACGATTTCAAACGCAAACGCGAAGGTGACTCCTAGTCCCTGTCCCGTTATTACATTTCCATCCACGACAACGCCTTTATCCAGATAAACAGCACCGGCCATTTTTGATCTGAAATCCGGATGGCATGTTGCCTTCCTGCCTTCCAGCAGGCCAAGACCGGCCGGTACAGACGGAGCCGCGCAGATCGCCGCGAGATACTTTGTCTGTGCAAAAATCCGGCACTGCTCCTTCACAATTCCGTTTTTCGAGAGGTTCTCCGTTCCCAGCTTCCCGCCGGGCAGCACAATCTGATCCACAGGGCCGAAATCCACATCCTCTGCCAGAGTATCTGCCATAACCCGGATGTGCCTGGAGGAATCCACCTCCAGCCTGCCCATAATCGAAGCTGTCACCGTTTCGATTCCTGCTCTTCGCAGTATGTCAACAACGATCAAAGCTTCACATTCTTCAAACCCATCCGCCAGAAAAACTACCGCTTTCATCCTCTTTCCTCCACGTGAAATATCCCGTTTATGATGCCGGAACTTTTTTTGCATCATAGCATTCTTTCGCTGTATATACAATAAAAAGCGCATATGTTGTCATAAACACATTCGGTTTGTCGTTTCCTGAAACTTGTTACTCTTGATAAAATGTAGTATTATCAAAGGGTATGAAATCAAATGAAATACACAAATGTTTTATATAGGAGGATGAAAGAAATGGATGGACAATGGTTCCCGGAACCCCGCCGCAGTGTTGCGTTTATCGGTTCTGAGTGCTACCCCTTTGTAAAGACCGGCGGGCTGGGCGATGTCATGTACGCACTGCCGAAAGCACTGGTTGCACAGAACTGCGATGTAAAAGTAATTCTGCCGAAATACAGATGCATTCCGTGGGAGTACCAGGAAAAGATGGTGTACCGCGGATCCTTCCAGATGGATCTCTGCGCGGACGGACGTTCGTTCTTCGTGGGCATTATGGAATATGTCTGGGACGGCGTAGTCTATGATTTTATCGAAAACGATGAGTTTTTCGGGTATGGAAACCCCTATACCAATCTGATCGATGACCTGCCCCGGTTCTGCTTCTTCTCAAAGGCTGCTCTGGCTGCCCTGAACTATATGAACTGGGTGCCGGACGTAATTCACTGTCATGACTGGCAGGCAGCTCTGGTACCGGTTTATCTGCGTACCATGTTCGACCAGACCCCTCTGGCCCACGCAAAGACCATGCTCACGATCCACAACCTGCGGTTCCAGGGCATCTACGATGTCCGCACCATCCGCTACTGGACCGGCCTGCCGGATTATGTCTTCAACAAGGACGCTCTGCTGCAGAACTGGGTGGATGCGAACCTGTTCAAGGGCGGCCTGACCTACGCGAACATGATCACTACCGTGAGCGGTACCTATGCCGGTGAAATCCAGACTGCCTATTACGGCGAAGGCCTGGATGCACACCTGCGCTATCACTCCGGGAAGCTGCGCGGTATCATCAACGGCATCGACTACGGTATGTGGAATCCTGCCACCGACAACAAACTGGCGGCTCCGTATGACATCACCAATGTACTGCAGCGCAAGCCGGCCAACAAACATGCCCTGCAGGAAGAACTGGGTCTGGCACAGGATGACCACATGTTCGTGATCGGCCTGATCTCCCGCCTGACCAATCAGAAAGGTCTGGATCTGGTAAACGCGATCCTGCCGGAGCTGATGGACGGCCATACCCAGATCGTTGTACTGGGTACCGGGGATGCGGAATACGAGAATGCTTTCCGTACCTATGAAAGCTGGTACCGCGGCAGCGTATGCTCCAGCATCATGTATGATGAAGGCCGTGCACACAGGATCTATGCAGGCGCGGATGCTCTGCTGGTACCTTCCCAGTTTGAACCCTGCGGCCTTACCCAGCTGATTGCCATGCACTACGGAACCATCCCGATCGTGCGTGAAACCGGCGGCCTGAAAGATACCGTAGAGCCTTTTAACACCATCACCGGCTGGGGCAATGGTTTCACCTTCGACCACTACGACGCAGGTCTGCTGCTGGATGCCATCAACCGTGCGAAGACGCATTATTTCACGAACCGCTGGTGCTGGGATGAAATGGTGCAGAGAGACATGGACAAGGATGTATCCTGGGAAAATTCCGCGATACAGTACCGCGCTCTCTACATGGAACTGACACAGTAAACAGAAAGAACCATCGTGGTCCGGCAAGCGGTTATGCCATATAATACATAAATACCGGATCACGCCGCTCCGGGCTTATCTCCCGGAAAAATAACCTCTGCTGAAAGAAGCAGAGGTTATTTTTGTCTCAGGAGTTGAAGCAGTCTCGTTCATCTCCGAAAGTTTTCGCGAAGAAGAGGTTGCTCTGTTTTTCCGAAAATGTTATCATTCTACTGTTCCGAAGCACGAAAGCCCGGGGAGGAAATCGATATGAGCGACAGGGAACTCCTTGACTTTATACAAAGAATCCTGAATACCTGTTCCGAGCAGAAGGCGTTTATGACCCTTACCCAGCTGAAAGAAATCCTGCTTCAGCAGAACACGCCGCCCTATCAGATCAAGCTTCTGGAAAATACCATGCGGGACCTTCCGGAAGCCGGGCAGATTTCCCGGACACTCCATGACAGACCGCTGACCGAAGAGGATCTGAAGACCGCCGCCAGACGCGCGGAAGAGCGCCGGCAGAGAGAGCGGGAGCTTGCGAGCAGGGGCAGGTGCTGAGATGAATATTCCGAATGCCAGAGACTACATACTTCTGAACCATATGATCCTGAGCTACAGCGGAACCGACAAAACTCTTACCGTCCCGGTAAAAATGAACAACCGGATGTTTATCAGAATCGGCCAGGGAGCTTTCTCGGAATCCTCTCACTTAATTCACCTGACCATTCCTGCACAGATCCGGCAGATCGGCGCTTACGCCTTCTCAAAATGTACAAACCTGAAAACTGCGGAGATATCCGGCCGGCTGCCGGAAACGGGACAGAAAATATTCCATGACTGTCCATCCCTGCGGGAAATTTCCTTTAGCAGCCTGCCGGTTACAAAAGAGCAGTATAAACAGCTGCTGAATAACAGTTTTATTTCTGAAGACGGCTTGCGGATCCTGGAGCACTTTCCCGGCGAGGATATCCTGGGCGGGTTCGCCAACGCTGCAGACGCAGTCCCGGCAAAGCGTATCCCCAGAGATGCGGGGCGCCTGTTCGCTGTCAGCTCGGCAGCGGAAGCCACAAATCCCGTTCCGGAGGAAAGGCTTCGTATTATGAGGCTGATCGTCCACAATCTGCCTACGCCTTCTTCCCCGGCAGCTGAAACCGTCAACGACAGCTATGTAAGAAAAGAGATAGATCCTCCCCTCCGGAAGACGGCCATCTTCTGCTTTGATGACCAGAAGACGGAACAGGCCGGAAACAGCGTTCTGCTGAATGCCTTTATCCGCACCGGATTCTGGTTCTGGCAGTCAAAAGTCAGGATTGTCCTGGACCGGAAGAATTATTATCTGTATCAGAAATGCTTCCTGACCGATGACGATAAAATGGAATATGTCAGGGTGGATGCGGGATTGTTTTCCGAGGAAGGACCGGTAAAAGATGAAAAAACCGCAGAACAAATCTACGCCAAGTACGAACTGCTCACCATCCTGTAAGGAGGACGGCCGGACCCGCCGCATAGAAATCTTCGGAAAACCTCTGCTTGTGAAAGGACAGATCTGTTCGACCGACGGAATTCACTACCGGCAGAAAGAGGATCCCCTGCAGCTGGAACTTTCCATCAGCCCTGTGGCCTTCTGCCCCGCTGCCTGTCCGTTCTGTGTGGCCGGACAGCCGAAAGGACCGGAAAAAGTGGATCCGGCCAGGCTCGAGACAGCGCTGCGAAAGCTTAAAGAACAGGATCTTGTCCGGGGCATCAAGATCACCGGAGGCGAGCCGTTTTCCGATATCGTACTTCTGGATGAGGTCATCTGCCTGATTTATGAAATCTTCGGCTTTTCCATAGAACTTGCTATCAGTACCAATGGTTATGGTCTTTCTCAGATGCACCGTCTGCGGCATCTGAGCCATCTGGAAACCATCCATATCAGCCGGCATCATTATGATGACGTCATAAACCGGGTCCTTTTCGGCGGCGGGCCGGTGCCGGACGGGCAGGAACTGAAAGAAATCATGGCCTCTGTCACCTACCCGGATCTGTTCGTTTTTAACTGCATGCTTCTGCGGGACACCATCAATTCTCCGGAAGAAGCGCATCGTTTTCTGGATTTTGCCATCGAAACCGGCGTCCCGAAGGTCGCTTTCATGACCTGTATGCCCTGCAATGATTACGCCAGAGAACAAAGTATTCCTTATGAAGCGGTCATCCGCCGGGATGATCCCTGCCTGCTGTTTACCAGGCATTTTTACGATCACGAAGCCTGTCACTGTTCTGACGGCGTGTATCTTTCTCCGGACGGAAGGCTGATCGAGTTTTACGGAAGGAGTACTGCCCAGAAATACGCGTACTGCCGGGGTTTAAGCTATGAGACAGACAATCACCTGAAAGCCGGTTTCGGCGGAGAGATTCTGTTTTAGGAAAAGCAGAGGCAGCCCGGAAAACGAAGAAGGGAAAAGGTGTTTCCGATCAATACCTTACAGAAAGGAGGATGCACAGATGAACATCGCACAGGAAATCGAGCGGTTCCGCATGGAACTTCTGCGGAAGCTGCCGTTCTACGGTGACATCATCATGCGGATCCCCTTCGAAGAAAACCGCAGCATCCGGACAGCGCAGACAAACGGCAGACGGATCGAATACAATCCTGATTTCTTAGAGGAACTTACGCCGGGGCAGCAGCACTATGTCCTGATGCATGAAATGTTCCATATCCTGCTGCTTCACTGCAGACGAAGCGCAGACAAAGACCCGAAACTCTGGAATACGGCAGCGGACCTGATTGTAAACTGCATGCTCGACTGGCTCCGGAACGATTTAGTCCGAAGGAAAATACTGTTTGAGCGTCCGCCGAAAGGCATATTCGGAATGGTCGACGAACAGGAAACGGTAGAAAATCTGTATGAAAAGCTTCTTAAAATCAACAGGGAAAAAGATCTGAAGAAGGGAATCGTCTATTACTGGCCACACAGCAGGAGCAACGAAGCCTCGAAAGGCACGGTGCCGGATGATCTGGTGGATCCCCCGGAAGACAGCCTGAAGACGGAACACGGTTCAGAAGGAAACAGCCTGCAGCCGGGAAACGGATCGCTGGAAGGTATCCTGCCCACAGAGATCCTGGTTGCAGAGCTGATCCGTGGATCCGCCGAAAAGAACCGAGGGGAAATTGGCTCTTTTTATCTGCCGCGGCAGATCCTGGCGCCTGTGGAGAGCCGGCATATCGACTGGAAAAGCCTGCTGCGGTCTTTTCTGTCGGAGGAGCAGAGCGATGAGACTTCCTATACCACTCCGGAAAGAAAATACATACACATGGATCTGATTCTGCCCGGACACAGCCTGGATGAAGCCCATGTGGAAGAAGTCTGGGCGTTTGTAGACAGCTCCGGATCCATCAGCCAGAATGAGCTGCTGGAGTTTCTCACCCAACTGGCCCGGATTGTCAGGGAGTTCGAATGCACGCTTCACATCTGCTACTGGGATACGCAAGTCACTGATGTTTACCGCAAGGTGACGCAGGAAAAGAAAATCTGGGAATGCCGTCCTTATCATTCCGGGGGCACCAATATCAACTGCGTGTACCAGTGGCTGCAGAAAGAACATGTACGTCCATCCGTAATGCTGATCCTCACGGACGGTTATTTCGGACCGCTGGATAACAATACCTTCATCCCTTCCCTGAAACGAAACACCATTCTGGTGCTCAACGGAAGGATTGCAGAAAACGAAACAATGCGCCGGATAGGCACGATCACACGGCTGTAGGAACAGGAGAACCGACATGACGCTGCGAGAATTCGGAGAATGCGTGGAATTCAATATAACCCACAATATCAAACATGCCATACTGGGGCTCGGCGCGCCGGGGGTGGGAAAATCCCAGATCATCCGGCAGATCGGCAAAAAGTTCGGCTATAAGGTGATCGATATACGCCTGGCCCAGATGTCCGAAGTGGAAATCGGCGGCCTGATTTACCCCAATGAAAGCCGTACCAAAACCGTGTGGCTGGCCCCGGATATTCTCCCCAATGAGGAGCGCGACGGCAAAAATACCATCCTCCTGCTGGATGAACTCACTTCCTGCACAAAACGCGTGCAGGTAGCTGCCTATCAGCTGATTCTGGACCGGCGCATCGGTGAATACCAGCTTCCGGAAGGAACCTTTGTCGTAGGGCTGGGCAACCGGGAGGATGACGACGGCGTATACATCCAGCTGGCCGGCCCCCTGGCGGACCGCTTTGAAATCCATTTCATCGAGCCGAACTTCGAGGAATGGAAGAACGATTTCGCCCTGAAAACAGGGGTGCACCCCAGTGTGATCCAGTACCTTTCCTTTAAGCCGTCCGCCCTGCACAATCAAAAAGACGAAGCCGGGAAGATGGTCTTTGCCACACCCCGTTCCTGGACCCGCGTCAGCGAGATCCTGAAAATGGACAGCGATGTGAACAAAGCCGTAATCCGGCATAAGATTATCGGCAACGTCGGTGAAACAGAAGGCCTGCAGTTTGTGGAATTCTGCAGGACACATCCGAGAATCGTGACTGCGGATGAGTTCCTGAACGGTGCCGCCGCACCGAAAAAGCCGGAAGAACTGAATATTCTGGTGAATTCCCTGGCAGGACGGCTGAACTTTCTGAAGGGAAAGACGGTGGATATGCTGACGGCGGAGCAGAAGGAAGAAGCCTCCCGGGTGATCCTCTCGATGTTCCGTCTCCCGAAAGCGGAATATACGGTGGTGGGTCTTCGCCAGATTCTGGAACTGAACCGGGAAACAGCAAAACGCCTTTTCCTGGAAACCGATGACCCGCGCATTAATAAATTCCTGACGGCGAACGGGTATATGCTGGGCACGGACAGTTCCCAGGGCAGGATAAAACAGATGCTGGATAAATGGATAGGCGGTCATTAACAGAAACGGATGCAGAAGTGAAATGAATACCAAAGATCTGAAAAACTACCTGAAAAGTGAACTGCACGGATGGAAACTATGGGAGCTGTTATGGCTGGCGCTGGCCACTGCAGTCATTTTAGGGCTCTCTCTGTACTGGAAGGACAACTGGATCAGCCTGCTGGCCGCCGTAACCGGCGTATGGTGCGTGATTCTCACCGGCAAAGGAAAACGAAGTTCCTTTCTTTTCGGGACCATCAACACCATCTTTTACGCATGGATTTCCTTCCAGGCCAGGTACTTCGGGGAAGTCATGCTCAACATGCTGTATTATCTTCCCATGAACTTCGTCGGCTGGTTTGTCTGGAAACAGCACATGAATGAAGAAACCGGCGAAGTGGTGAAAACAAAGCTGTCGCTTCAGAGCAGCGCTGTCATCTATGGCCTGACGGCCGCGGCGATTTTCCTGTACGGCCTTGTCCTGAGAGCCATGGGCGGGAACCTGCCCTTTATCGACAGCATGAGTACCGTCGTTTCCATAACAGCGCAGATTCTCTCGATTAAACGTCTGAGGGAACAGTGGGTTCTCTGGATCGCAGTGGACGCGGTGACTGTGTTCATGTGGGCCGTAAACTTCATGAAGGGCGGGGAAACCATTGCGACCCTGGCCATGTGGAGTGTCTATTTAATCAACGCCGTGATCATGTTCGTGAAGTGGGACAGGGAGGCTAAGCAGGCATGAAATACCGCACAGGTATGTACGGCGGGTGCTTTAACCCGCCGCATCTGGGACATGTGGACTGCATTATCCGGGCTGCCGGGCAATGCGAAAAGCTGTATCTGGTCCTGGACGTGGGAAACCGGAGGGATGAGATCGACAGCCGCATCCGTTACCGCTGGCTGTATCAGCTGACGCAGCATATCGGGAATGTGAAAATCCTCTTCCTGGAGGATCCGGCGCCGTCCAAAGAAGCCTATACCCGGGACCTCTGGCAGGCGGATGCCGATAAGATCAAGGCAGAGATCGGGGAAAAGCTGGATGTGGTTTTCTGCGGCAGTGATTACGGAGAAGACAGCTTCTGGAACATCTGCTATCCGGAAAGCGACTTTGTGATCTTTCCGCGGAACGAAATGAATTCCACAGAACTGCGCCGGGATCCTTACAGCCACTGGGACTGGCTTCCGGATGTGGTAAAGCCCTATTATACAAAAAAGGTGCTTCTGATCGGTGGGGAAAGCACCGGGAAGTCCACCCTGGCCATGAACCTGGCGCACCGTTTCCAGGGAACCTATGTGGAAGAAGCCGGCAAAACCATGTCGGAACGCTCCGGCACGGATCTCCTGATGCTTCCGGAGGATTTTACCGAAATCCTGCTGCAGCATAAGCTGAACGAAATCAAGGCGCTGGAGCGGGGCAGCAGGCTGCTCTTCGAAGACACGGACGCGATTGTCACCCGTTTTTATATGAGCTTTCTGAAAGACGGCGGCATCGCGCGGAACCTGCCTCTGGCGCAGGCGATAGACGGGCTGAACGGCTATGATCTGATACTCTTCCTGGAGCCGGAGGGCAGCATTTTTACAGACGACGGATCCCGCAGCACCGTCATCCGGGATGACCGCCTGCGCTACAGCGAACAGATCAAAGACCTGCTGCGCACCTCCGGAAGAAGCTTCGTTTCTATCAGCGGAGATTACGAGGAGCGCTATCTGACAGCGGTAAAACTGGTTTCCGAACTGCTGAAACCGATCGATATGGACGAGTAATCTCAAGTGCTGCTGCCTGACGGTCAGCGCTTCGCCCATGCTTATCAAGTGCTGTTTCCTGATGGTCAGCACTTCAACCCACGCTTATCATGAAAAAACCTCCGGCATCTCAGGCCGGAGGTTTTTTATCCGTACAGGCTGTCATAAGCCAGTACTGTATTTACGCCTTCTTTTCGAAATCAAATGTATAGGGCAGCTTCAGCGCATCACGGATTTCTATAATTTCCTTCTGCACCGTCTCTCCGACAGGCACACCCTTGTCCTTCCGGTCGAGCCAGCATAAGTATTCTTTTTCTCCGGCTGTATAGATGCGGTCACAGCCGGGAGCTTTCTGTGACGCGCGCAGCGCCCTGCAGATATCCCCGGCGGTTCTTTTGAACTCTTCGCGCCCCATAAAGGCATCCGGATCGACCACAAAGAAGAAATGCCCGAGGTGGTACATCTGCGGTTTACCATCAGCGCTTACCCCGGTCAGAGCTTTCATGAACTGGCCGCCGGACAGTGCAGCAGACAGGATTTCCACCACGGCCGCATATCCGTATCCTTTATACCCGGCCATTTCCTCCCCGATGCCGCCCAGCGGAGCCAGAGCCGCGGAGCCGTTCACCAGAGCCTTCAGGATTTCTTCACTGTCCGTCATGGCTGTTCCGTCTTTCGAGATCACCATGCCCGCCGGCGTAGGCTTTCCATTCCTGGCGTAATACTCAATCTTCCCTCGCTGAACGATGGAAGTCGCACAGTCAATGCAGAAAGGGAATTCCTCATCCGTCGGGAGCGCAAACGTGAGCGGATTCGTGCCCATCATATTTTCCACGCCGAAAGTAGGCGCGATGGACGGCCTCGCATTCGTACCGGTGACTCCGATCATCCCTTCCTTGCTCGCCATCGTCGTCCAGTACCCGGCGATACCGTAGTGGGTGGAATTCCGGATGGCGCCTCCCGCCATTCCGTATGCTTTTGCCTTCTCAATCAGCATCTGCATCATCTTATGGCTCGCCACCATACCCATGCCGTTATGCGCATCCATCACGACCGTCGTCGGCGTTTCTTTTACGATTTCGATCTTTGTAACAGGAAGAAGCGTTCCCTTCACAATACGGTCAATGTAAATCGGCTTGAACCGGTTGCAGCCGTGGCTCTCAATGCCCCTTCTGTCCGATTCAAGAAGCACATCCGCGCAGATTTCCGCGTCCTCTCTCGGAACGCCGTATCCGACAAACGCGTCCACCATGAACGCGTTCATGAGTTCCCATGAAACATACGGTCTCGTTTCAGCCATGGTCCAGCACCTCCAGACTGTAAAAAATCTATTTTGATTATATCACATTTCACAGCAAATGTGTAGACAGGGGACGGTCCGTCTCCAACGTTTCCATCTCGCTCCTGGTTATTTACCGGTGATTCCGGAGAGGGCAATGATTTCCAGTCTGGACTCTTTGTCCGTCATATAGCTCGGGTCATGGACCCAGATCTGGCCGGAGCCAAGGCAGATGCCCTGGCCATTCAAGAACATGTTCCGGCAGTTTTCATTGAAGATGGCTTCCCGGTCGAATTCAGCAACTGTCTTATCCTGCATAAACGCAAGAAATTCCTCTGCTGTCCCCAGTTCGGTTCCATCGACCGTTATGGGATAGCGGATGTTCTGCGCAATGACGTCCCAGTCTTCATTCAGATAAGCATCGCAAAGGGACTGGCAGAACTCTTCGACTTCCGCTTTTTCTATGGGTGTCACGGAAGAATAATAAGACGGATCATACGCCTCCGGATCTTCTCCATCCTCCGGTTCCGCCTGAGACAGGGCTGCGATATCCAGGTCAACCACTTTTGTTACTTCGGCCTCACCCTGAAGGTTCTGGTAAATATACATGAGCACATAATAAGGTTCGCCGCCGGGGTATACCACAGCTGCCTCGCAGAGGAAGCAGTAATTCATTCCGGAAACGAGCTGGGTTCCCAGCAGAGCGATGGGCTGATACTCTGCCCCCAGAAGTGTCTTACCTGCCTTATCGAAAGCGCTCTGCGCCTCCTGTGTGATTTCACCTCCGGTCAGCGTCCATCCTCCCACTGTTTCAGCAGCGGCCTCCTTCGCCCCGCCCATTGTCAGCGCAAACACCATCAGTGCAGCCAGAATCATCGTAAACATCTTTTTCATGGTGTATCCTCCTTGTATCTTCCTGTAATGTTATGATGCCGGGGTCAAAAAGTATTTTCCTCCCGGCTTTTGCATAATGAAGCAACCGCTTCATAACCTCCATTCGCATAGGTCAGCAGAAGCTTCTGCACTTCCTCCCATTCTTCGTCCTTCTTCCATCCCATAGACCGGTTCACCGCAAAAGCCCCCATCACCCCGAAGAGAAACAGTTTATCCGCACGGCTCTCCGGCAGGCCGGTCCTTTTCATCAAAGCGGGGACTGTCCTGGCCCGTTCTCTCCGGTAGATCCTCATGATGATATATTCCGAAATATCATGATCACGGAACAGGACATTAAAGCGGGGCGTATGCGCAACACGCTGGCACAGGGGAAGCAGATGCATGAACGGTTCCAGTTCGAAAGAATTCCCCATTTCCTGGATTTTTTCTGCCAGTTCCCCCAGTTCCGCCAGAGGATCCCCTTCTTTTTCCTCCGCGGCCTGAATGGCTTCGTCCGCCAGTTCATCGACGACATCCATCACGCCGGTGTAATGGGTATAAAAGGTCGCCCGGCCGATGCCGGCTTCCCGGCATAAGGATGCTACGGAGACATTCTGAAAAGAAGTGTGTTCCAGCAGGGTCAGCATTCCCTCCCGGATGGCGGTTTTCGTGATTTCCGCGCGGCGGTTTGTTTTTTTCTTCTCAGTCGGCATCACAGCACCTCGCAGGTTTTACTGCCTGTAAACAGGTTCTCAGTATCTGTTTTATTATTCTCACATGGATCTGCCCCTGTAACAGTCCAGAACCTATTCCACAGACGATCCATGCTTTGCACGACACAACATTTTCAATGCTCTGAACAGTTACACATTATAGACATTTTTTGACAAACTGTCCAGATTCAAAGCTCGTTCCGCAAATGTGTATTGGAATTTTCTTCCTGTTTCTGATATTTTCCCCGATGGAACAGCCGGGTCGGCCGGCGCAGCCTTTAAGAAGAAAGGAGCAAATGTATGATTTCCTTTGAAATGGAAGATCTGATCGGTGTACTGCAGGGCCTCGTTCCCTACTTCATCGTCATCGGCCTGGCAATTATCGCAGCCATCGCCATCACTGTTGCTGTAAAGAAGCTTCCCGCAGCGAAGAAACGTTTTATCCGCGGTGAGAGCTGGATGGCAGCTCTTCTTGCCGTCCTGGTTACCGCTAATGCTGTCTGCCTGGGGCCGATGTCTGCCCTTCTGAACCTGGTAGGCAGCGGCGGGACTCCCACTGTCCTTTCGGAAGCGCTTGCGGCTGAAGCAGAGGCCTCCGCGCTGAAAATCGCCGAAGAAGGCTTTGTACTGCTCGAGAATGAAAATATTCTGCCGCTGACAGAAACCAAAAAGCTGAACCTGTTTGGCTGGGCTTCTACAAATCCTGTATACGGCGGTGCCGGTTCCGGCGGTATCAACGACCTGTACCACAAAGTAAGCCTCATTGAAGGAATTCAGAATGCAGGTTTTGAAGTCAATCAGGAACTCATCGATTTTTACCTGGGCTACGCGGAAAACCGCCAGGCTGTTTCCATCACTGCCCAGAACTGGAACCTGCCGGAACCTCCGGCTGCCAATTATTCGGACGAACTGATGAACAGCGCGAAGGAATATTCCGATACGGCTCTCATCGTCATCTCCCGTCTGGCCGGTGAAGGTCACAACGATATCCCCCAGGATATGACGTCTTCGGAGATCTACACCAACAACTCCGAGGCGTATGCCGATTTCGCGGCGGGCGAACACTACCTGCAGCTGAGCCAGACTGAGCGCGACATGGTAGATCTGGTCTGCAGCCAGTTTGAAAATGTCATCGTAGTCTACAACGGCGCCTATGCTTTCGAGCTGGGCTTCGTAGAGGAATACAGCCAGATCAAGGGGCTTATCTGGGCGCCCGGTCCCGGCAACGTTGGCTTTGCTGCTCTTGGCGAGATTCTGAGCGGCGCTGTGAACCCTTCCGGGCGTACCAACGATACCTTTGTGTACGACATGAAGTCCACGCCTTACTGGAACAACGCGGAAAAGCGCGATTACGCCAATATGCTGGATATGACCGTAGAAGGCATGAACGCCGGCGTTCCCACCAACTACGCTCCCGCCTTCATCAACTATGTGGAAAACATTTATGTAGGCTACAAGTTCTATGAAACCGCGGCGAAAGAAGGCATCATCGATTATGATAAAATGGTGCAGTATCCCTTCGGTTTCGGCCTGAGCTACACAAGCTTCACCCAGAGCATGGGCGAAATCACCATGGACGGCACTTCCGTAAGCTTCGACGTGACCGTAACCAACACCGGCAGCACCGCCGGCAAGGACGTGGTGGAAGTCTATTTTGATCCGCCCTATACCAGCGGCGGCATCGAAAAAGCCAGTGCCAACCTGGTATGCTATGCAAAGACCGGTATGCTGGAGCCCGGCGCTTCCGAAACGCTGAACCTTGCGTTCGACCTGGAAGATATGGCTTCCTATGATGAAGCCGGAGCCGGCTGCTATGTACTGGAAGCCGGGGATTATGCCATCGAGATCAAATCCGACTCTCACAATGTGCTGGACAGCAAGACCGTTACCGTCAGCGAAACCGTCACCTATGATGCTTCCAACCCCAGGCCGTCCGACGATATTGCAGCTGTCAACGTGCTGCAGGATGCCCGCGGAAACGCCGTTTACCTGTCCCGTGCGAACCACTTCGCAAACCTTGCGGCAGCCACGGCAGAACCCGCCGATCTGAACCTGGCGGAAGAATACATCCCCGGCTATCACCTGAACTCCAATTACGACCCGAACGCCTACATCAATCCGGATGACGTCATGCCCACCACCGGCGCGAAGAATGGTCTGAAACTGATCAACCTGCGGGGCAAGGCCTACGACGATCCCGACTGGGAGAAGCTGCTGGACCAGCTGACCGTCGATGAAATGTCCGAAATGATCGCCCTGTCCGGATATCAGACACCGGCTATTCCTTCCATCGGCAAGGTACAGAACGTGGACTCCGACGGTCCGGCCGCCATCAACAACAACTTTACCGGCGGCGGCTCCATCGGCTTCCCGATCGAAGTAGTTATTACCTGCACCTGGAGCCACGAACTGGCCAGGGAATGGGGCGTTATGATGGGCAGGATGGCCAAAGAACTGGGCTCTACCGGCTGGTACGCACCTGCCATGAACACCCACCGTTCTGCCTTCACCGCCCGTAACTACGAATACTTCTCCGAAGATGGTGTTCTGGCCGGCTGGATGGCTGCTGACGGCGTAGCCGGAGCCATGACGGAAGGCGTATACTCCACCATCAAGCATTACGCCATGTACGACTGCAACGGCAAGATGGTCTGTGCCTGGGCCACCGAGCAGTCCATGCGTGAAATCTACCTGAAACCCTTTGAAATTGCCGTGAAGAAGGGCGGCGCCAATGCTGCCATGGCTTCCTGGTCCTACATCGGCAACAAGTGGGTCGGCGAATCCAGCGCCATGATGAAGACCATTCTCCGCGACGAATGGGGATTCCGCGGCTTCGTGGTATCCGACTTCTTCCGGAACAACGGACATGGTTTCATGAACGCAGACGAGGCTCTGGCAAACGGTGTGGACGCCATGCTGTCTACCTTCGCCGGCGGCCCCAACCAGGTCACCGACAAGACCGCCGCTTCCAATGTGATCTACATGCGGGAAGCCACCCACAACATCCTTTACACCACGGTCAACAGCTGGGCATATGACGAAGAACACACCCAGACCGGTATGGCGACCTGGAAGAAGATCTTGATTGCCGTAGATGTCGTGGCCGGAGCACTCCTGCTCTGCGGCGCCATCCTGATCTATCGGAAGTACCGCAAGAACAAATAAAAAACGTCCTCCGGTTAAAAAGCAGACCGTCAGACGTTTATCCTTCCCAAAAGGACAGCCCGGCTTGCCGCCGGGCTGTTTCTTATTAGGCGATAGGGAGACAAAGGGACAGTCCCCTTGTCCCTCTGTCTCCCGACCCACTTGACATAACGCCGCAAATAAACCATACTTGCATTTGTGATTGAAATAACGCTGCCCATGCAGATATCCCGGACATGTGCGAACTCAGAGGAAGGGGGAGCGAAACCAATGAATTCTAAAATGAACATCCACTTTCCTTTTCCAGGGCAGCGGATTTTCCGGTCCATGCTGGCTGCGTGGCTGTGCATGGCCGTGTACTATCTCCGCGGCAGGAGCGGCCTGCCGTTCTTTTCCGTGATCGCCGCGCTGCAGTGCATTCAGCCCTATACCGACAACATGCTGACTGCCGGGAAAAGGAGGGTTATCGGGACTCTGATCGGTGCTGCCTGGGGAGCTGCCGTACTTTATCTGGAATATCTGGCCATCGGTGCCGCCACCATGGAAGAAATGCTTCATTTTATCCTGATGGGTGCCTGTGCCGGAGCAGTAATCTATTTTACCGTACTGCTGAAGATTCCGGAAAGCGCCTATTTTTCCACAGTTGTTTTTCTGAGTATCGCCATGAATCATGTGGGGGATTCCGGGCTGATGGTTTACGTTTTCGACCGTGTTGTCGATACCACCATCGGCGTAGCCGCAGGCATCCTGGTAAACTCCCTGCATCTCCCCAGAATCCGCCGGAAGGAGCTGCTCTTTGTATCAGGAGTGGATCAGATCCTGTCGGGGGAAGTTCGCCATCTTTCGCCGTACACGAAGGTAGAGCTGAACCGCCTGATCAAAGACGGAGCGCATTTATCCGTGGTCACGAAACAGTCGCCTGCCATGATCCGCGAAGTGCTGGACGGTGTGGATCTGAAATGCCCGGTCGTAGCACTGGACGGAGCCGTGATGTACGACATGGAAAAGCGCAGATATCTTTTTGCCGAAAGAATGGACGCGCTGCTCGGGCACCAGGTAGATACCTTTTTCCGCCAGGAGAAACCGGATTATTTCATCAACTCGGTGGAGGACCATCTTCTGGTCACTTCCTACCGGCAGATGTCCGACGGTCCCATGAAGAACCTTTTTCTGCAGCGGAGCGGGTCGCCGTACCGCAATTTCGTACACACGGAGAGGGAAATCCGCGAAAACATTCTGAATTTCGTCACGGTCGGAACCAAAGAGGAAATGGAAGCACTTGCCAGGAAGCTGTCCCATCAGGCTTTTTCGGACCGCATCCGAATAGAATACGACAGCTACCGCTGTGAAGAAGGGGATGTCATTCTCCGTGTTTATTCCGCAGAGGCGACGAGAGAGCGCATGCTGAAGCGCCTGAAAGAATATCTGAAAGCAGAGAAAATCATCAAATTCGGCAAAGAAGAACCCGGTGCGGATGAAGTCATCTCCTACACCGGGGACAGAATGGCCAGGGAAATCAAAAAACGTTTTGAAAAAGTAAGTATCAGGGGCTGGAAAAACATGCTGCGGATCTGACGGCCGCAGGACCTGGTTTCCCGATGAATCGATATACGGGGGCATTGATTATGGCATGGTATGACGAAGCAGTTTTCTATCACATCTATCCGCTGGGGCTTACAGGCGCACCGGCAGAAAACCGGTATGAGGAGCCGGTGCACCGCCTGCGTTCGCTGATCCCCTGGATCGCACATATAAAAGAGCTTGGGTGTACGGCGCTTTACATCGGGCCGCTTTTCGAATCCGTAGGCCACGGTTATGAGACTACGGATTACCGGAAGCTGGACAGCCGCCTCGGCACGAACCAGGATCTGGCAGACTTCGTCCGTCTCTGCCATGAATCCGGGATAAGGGTCATCCTCGATGGAGTCTTCAACCACACCGGGCGGGATTTCTTTGCCTTCAGAGATCTGAAAGCAAACAGGGAGAACAGCCGTTTCCGCGACTGGTACTGCAATGTCAATTTCTGGAATAATAATGAGTATAATGACGGTTTTTCATACGACAACTGGGGCGGCTACAACCTTCTCGTGAAACTGAACCAGAGAAATCCCGAGGTAAAAAACTATCTGCTGGACACGGTCCGTTTCTGGGTATCCGAATTTGATATCGACGGACTGAGGCTCGATGCCGCGGATGTGCTGGATTTTGGCTTCATGCAGGATCTCCGGAAGCTGGCGGACGTCATAAAACCTGATTTCTGGCTGATGGGCGAAGTCATTCACGGGGATTACAGCCGGTGGGTGAACGAACGCACGCTTCATTCCGTCACCAACTATCACCTCCACAAGGCACTCTACAGCGCTCATAATGACCGGAACTACTTTGAGGTCGCACATACCGTAAAACGCCAGATGGATCTGGGCCTGGGCCGGAAAGTCCGCCTGTATTCCTTTGTGGACAATCACGACGTGGAGCGTATCTCCACGAAGCTGAGAAACAAGGCGCTGTACCTCCCTGTTCATGTCCTTCTGTATACGCTGCCCGGAATTCCTTCCATCTACTATGGCTCGGAATTCGGCATAGAAGGCAGAAAAGAATGGGGCTCCGACGCATCCTTACGGCCTGCGCTCGATCTGGAAAAAATGAAGCAGGGGAATAATCCCTGCTTCGAACTCATAAAAGCACTCGGAAGAATCCACCGGGAAGAGCCGGCACTGGTTTACGGCGATTACCGTGAGCTGCAGCTTACGACGACAAAATACGCCTTCGCCCGCGGCGATCTGCTGATTACGGTAAACTGTAATGATATCCGGGAATCCTTTGACCTTCCTGCAGACCATGAACTTACCGGCGCGCTCAGCGGGAAGACCCTTACGCCTGTGAACGGCAGGGTGCACATCGATCTGGAAGGAGCCGGGGGAGATATCTGGATTCCGAAAAACGGCGGCCGCAAATATGAGCCGATGAACCTGCCGAACAGAAACACTTCCTCTGATGATCCGGCCCGCTCACAGAACAGGAATGATGTCAGACTGCCGCAGAGAGCCTCATCTCCCAAACCGTATGAAGAGATGACCATCGAAGAACTGCAGGCGGAAATCCTTGCGAAGATGGCCTCCAACGGAAACGTCACCGACCGCATGAAGCAGGACGTCCTGGAAAACGTCTACAGAGATTCACTGTTAAACTGGGTCCGGAGCTTCCGATAAACGAAGCCGGAAGGGGGGCAAAGATGAAAAAAGAAAAAATCAACTGGGGCATTCTCGGATGTGCAAATATTGCAAAAGACCGGACGATTCCCTCTTTGCTGCAGGTGGAGAACTCCAGCCTGTACGCCATAGCCGGCCGCAATCCGGAAAGGCTTGCGGCTTTTGCAGATGCTTTTCATCCACAGGTCACTTACGGATCTTACGACGAGCTTCTGGCGGATCCTGATGTGGACGCCGTTTATCTCCCGCTGCCGAATACCCTTCACATGGAATGGTCCATCCGCGCCATGAAAGCCGGCAAACACGTGCTCTGCGAAAAGCCGCTCGGAATGAACGCGGCACAGGTCCGGCGGATGGTTGAGGTGGCAGAAGAACAGAATGTCCGGCTGACAGAAGCCTTTTCCTACCTGCACGGCGGGGCTGTCAAGAAAGCCCATGAAATCATAGACTCCGGAGTACTCGGCGCCATAAAACACATTGATGTACGCTACGCTTTTGACGGGATCCGCGAGAACGACATCCGCCTGAACAAAACAGCCGGGGGAGGCGTAGTTTACGATCTTGGCTGTTACTGCGTCAGTTTTATTCAGGATATTTACAAAGAAGAACCTGTGGATGTACATGCGGTTTTCGGCGTCGGGCGTGAGAGTTTTGTAGATGAAAACGCCATGGTCAGCATGACGTTCCCGGAAGGCAGAACTGCACGCTTCTACGCGGCGTTCGATTCGTTTACAGATTCAGAGCGGACCATTGTGGGTGAAAAAGGCGTGCTTTCCATCCCTGTGCGCTATCACGAATACGG
>CACZQT010000335.1 GCA_902783295.1 uncultured Lachnospiraceae bacterium | reverse complement strand
GCCCTGAGCCGCTGATTTTTAGGCACTTCCGGATCTTTATCAAACTGCTGCTGCGTTGCCTGGCTGTCGAGTTCAATGGAGGGATCTGTCGGTTTCGGAAGAGTGACGATCCTGCTGGTACGGTTGTTGCGAAACCATGAGAAGATCTTCCCGTCATCCCACAGGGGATAGGAAACGATTTTCCCTTTGGTCTTTTCCACGTCCGTCATTGCCAGGAGGGAAAGGAGTGGATCGGAAGAAGCATCCCACGGGCATTCTGGTTTCCAGTCCCCGTCGGTCGGCTGCGGAACCGGCGGAATATACTGCAACGCTTCGCCTTCTGCTGTGACGCTGCGTTCCGCCACGTTCAGGATGCTGAGTTTGACGGAGCCATACCCCAGCGGCCTGCCATGTCCAAGCTTATGCAGATGCCGGACATCTGACGGAGCGTCTCCCAGGGTGATGATCCACTGCAATTCCTTCAGCTGCTTTTCCGTAATCCGGTCAAAATAGAGCCGGAAAACGAACTCGCTGCTGCGCGGGGCTGCTTTGAAAGAACCGTTCAGCTTACTGTTGCCGAATTCGTTGCTCTCCGGATTTCGAAGCGAATACTGCTTTTCACTGTGCCAGTACATTTTCCGGCCTCGCGGCATTGCGCGCCGCAGGGCATGGTACGCCATTTTCGGGGCCTTGCCCGTGCAGAAATAATCGAAATTCCAGTAGGTTACCTCCTGGCCCCGAACCTCCGGGCGTTCCAGGTAAAACTCAAATGCAGAAGGCTTCGGATTGGAGAGAATTCGCAGATGCGCTTCCTCCGTTGTAAATTCGTGCCGGGGCAGGGCGTCCCCGAAGCGAAGTTTGCCTTTTATCTTCAGTTTTCCGCCTTGCATGTCGGAAGCGGTGCCGAACAGGCGGCACGCGGGACAAAGGGACTTCGGATCGGTACAGGGGGCATATTTCCCCATGATTTCCCCCCAGTCCCTGCGTTGGTGAATCCGTCCGATGGCAGCCGGCGAAAGGTAATACTCTTTTTCACTACCCGTGTTAATCTCCAGGTACCATACTGGTACGACCCCGCCCTTTTTTGCAGCATCTTCCAGCGCTTTCATCAACGCTTTGTGTGCTTTGTCTTCTTTATTGGCTTTATCGTTGCCGGATGGATTGCTGATTGTGTACTCAAGCTCTGCTCTCAGGTCCAGGTAGGGCTGTCTGTTTTTCTTTCCGTCCTTCCCTTTCCAGACATACAGCAGGTTCTTTTGGGTCAGTACACATACATGATAAGCCGCAGTGGATTTGGCAGAAATTGCTGGTGGCTTCTGGAACTGGAGCCAGCCGGAGGGATTCTCTTCCCCGTCGCTCAGCGCCGCCTCATACCCGTTCGGAATAAAATGAACCGCTTGGGCGTTCTGGTATTTTTTGCCTTTGAATGAATACTCACCATTTGCCAGAACCGCGTCCACCCGGTACCTGGTAATTGGATCCTGCAGCTTGTAAACGTTTGCTTCAGACAGGGACCATTCCCCGGATACCGGATTATATTCCAGGAGTCCCCGCTGTTTGAATGCGGCGTAGACAGGCGTCCGGGAAGTTATGATTTCTTCTGCGTCCAGTACGAACGGGAGGCAGCTGTTGCTGGCGGCCTCGTAGACGGAGCGGATCATTCCACGGAGGGTACTGCCCGGGATGGCGTAAGTGCCGTCCGGAAGACGGAAAAAATCCTTTGTAACATGCCCGTTCTGGTCAGACAGAACTTGTCCGGGAATAATCAGAGGTGTCTGCGCTGTGACAGCTACATCCATCCAGCCGGTTTTCAGCGCAACGGTATCTGGCGCCGCAAGGGAAGGATCCTCCCGGTCAGGCGCTTTGCCGAAGGGAATAAAACTATAGGGATTTACAAACTTTGTCATGTTTCATTCCCTCCTCTGATCGTTCCGAAGCCTTTCAGGCGGTAATCGACCACCTTCGCGGCGCCGTTCCTGTCATAGCTGATATAGCTGACCAGTTCCACGGCATTCTCCGCATCTGTT
>CACZQT010000334.1 GCA_902783295.1 uncultured Lachnospiraceae bacterium | reverse complement strand
GCGCGGACAAAATTTGTATTTGTAATGAAAATTTATTATTTTCACGCTTGCACTTTGCCCCAACATGCATTAGAATGGGTGATAAGGGAGGAAAGTGGGTTTTTGTGGCTCGTTGTGGAGCTAAATTTCTTCTTTTTTCCCAAACCAGCCAAGAGAGGGGGTGCTTTTCATGTTCATGGGCGAATACAGTCATACGATTGACAGCAAAGGCCGTCTGATTATTCCCGCCAAATTCCGGGAACGTATGGGCGAGAGCTTTGTAGTAACCCAGGGACTTGACGGCTGCCTGTTCGGTTATGCCGACGAAGAATGGAAAGCACTCGAACAGAAGGTCATGAACCTTCCTCTCAGCAGCGAAAGAGCACGGAAATTCAGCCGCTTCATTCTGGGCAGCGCCGTGCAGGCAGAAATCGATAAACAAGGGCGTATCCTCCTCCCGCCAAAGCTGCGGAATGTGGCGCACCTGACGAAGGACGTTGTCCTGGTTGGTCTGGGCGATCGGATTGAGATCTGGGATAAGGAGCTTTGGGAAGAGAAATCCACCTATGAAGATACGGCGGAATTAGCCGGAGAGATGGAAGGACTGGGAATCTGATGAGTGAGTTCTCTCATACCTCTGTGCTGTTGGTACCGGCAGTGGAAGGGCTGGCCATCCGCCCGGACGGTGTCTACGTAGACGGAACACTCGGGGGAGGAGGACACTCCCTTGAAATCGCAAAAAGACTGACCGGGGGCGGAAAGCTGATCGGCATTGACAGGGATCAGGCAGCCATAGAGGCGGCAGGTTCCAGACTGGCGGCTTACCGGGACCGGGTAGAGATTGTAAAGGCGAATTACGGAGAAATGGCGGATATCCTTTCCCGGAGGGGGATCCCGGGAGTGGATGGTATTCTTCTGGACCTGGGCGTGTCCTCTTATCAGCTGGATACGTTTGAGAGAGGCTTCTCTTACCGGGAGGACGCACCTCTCGACATGAGGATGGACCGGGAGGAAGAACAGACCGCATACGATATTGTAAACGGGTATTCCGAAGAGGAACTCGCAAGAATCCTTCGGGAATACGGAGAGGAAAAATGTGCGTCGGCCATCGCACGCCGCATTGTAAAAGAACGGGAGAAAGCGCCGATATGCACGACGCTGGAACTGGTGGAAGTGATACGGAGTGCAATGCCTTTAAAAATGCAGCGTACAGGCGGACATCCGGCAAAAAGGACTTTTCAGGCCCTGCGTATTGAGCTGAACAGAGAACTGTCTGTTCTGTCCGATTCACTGGATACCATGATCGGTCTGCTGAATCCGGGCGGACGGCTGTGTGTGATCACTTTCCACAGCCTGGAGGACAGAATCGTAAAGCAGGCATTCCGTACTGCGGAAAATCCCTGCATCTGTCCGAAGCAGTTCCCGGTATGCGTGTGCGGAAGAAAAAGCCTGGGGCAGGTGGTAACCCGCAAGGCAATTCTTCCGTCGGAAGAGGAGATGGAGGCTAACAGCCGTGCGCGAAGCGCGAAGCTTCGCATATTCAGTCGAGGATGATGCCCTGCAGCAGCAGGGTTAAAGGGGGGAACTATCGTGGCTGCGGATGCCAGAAGAAGGATGGGGGAACAGGAATTTGAAGTCTATGCCGAGGGTAATACCCTCCGGCGGGTAGAACGGATAACAGTACCGAAAGAGAACGAACAGCAGAGGAAGAAAACGATCAATGTCCAGGCCAGGAAAAACAGGGCCCGGGCTATGGAACTGACAGCTGTTCATGCGGCCGTGCTTATGACTGCCACGCTGGTAATCAGCATTTTCTGCTGCAGGCTGCTCCTTCTGCAGTCCCAGGTAATCCGGATCAAGAAGGATATCCGCCAGACGCAGGCAATGATCACGGAATACCGTACACTGAGTGATTCTCTGGAAGATTCCATGAAGCTGTCGCTGGACCTGGATTATGTTTACAGGGTTGCAACCCAGAAGCTGGGTATGGTATACCCTACAGAAGAACAGGTCATTCGCTTTGACAGAACGGAGCTGGAGTATGTCAGACAATTCGAGGAGATCCCGATCGCAGACTGAGGGGGCGAAAGCCCCCCGCGGCCGGAAGAAAAAACTGAAGAAGTTCATGAAAAGGAAGCTGGCGCTCGGTTTTGCCCTTGTAGCGTTGGCTTTATTTGTACTGGCGGTGAACCTGATCCGCATCAACCGCTCGAAAGGCGGGGAATACAGCCGTACGGTTCTGGG
>CACZQT010000333.1 GCA_902783295.1 uncultured Lachnospiraceae bacterium | reverse complement strand
GAGATCAGCAATATCTACATCCCGCGGGGCGCGGAGCTGCCGGATGAACGGCACCACCTGGGCTTCGCCGCCTTCGGTGACAAGGAAGACTTCTTCACCGTGAAGGGTACGGTGGAAGCACTCGGCAAGGCGCTGGGACTGGCCTTTGACGTGGAACGGGCAACGGATGTGAGCTGGCTGCATCCCGGCATTGCTGCCTATATCCTGTGCGAAGGCGAGCGGATCGGCTGCTTCGGCAAACTGGCCAATGAGGTGACCGGCGAGCTGAAGCTGCATAAGGATGCCAAGTCCAACCACAAGATCTTCCTGGGTGAAATTGATTACAACACCATGATGAGCCATATGGCGGCCAGCTTCCGCTACCGCCCGCTGTCTGCGTTCCCGGATGCCGTCCGCGACCTGGCACTGACTGTGGCGGAGGAGACGCCCTGCGGCGACCTGATGAAGGAAATCGCGAAGGCCTGCCCGCGGGTCACGGATGTGGAACTGTTTGACATCTACCGGGGTGAACAGATCGGCGAAGGACGCAAGAGCATGGCCTTCAAGATCACCTTCGGCGCGGCGGATAAGCCCCTGCAGCCCGAAGAACTGGATAAATACATTAAAAAAATTCTGGGGAACCTGAAGTTCAAACTCGGGGCTGAAATCCGATAATTCAGTAAATTCAACATTGAAAACATTTCCGAAATCGACGCCGGACAGGCGTCGATTTTTTGTACGTACATTTGACACAGAATTGGTTTGACAGTATAATGAAACAGGTCTTTTACAAACGATTTCTTCCATATTACACATCTTCGGACACTTGATTTTTCGGCGATGTTTCAGCATCGCTGCTGGGAGATGAACTCATGTCAAGAAAATGGCGGAACTTTCTCATCGGCGCCCTTGTCGTTGCCCTTGTGGCCGGCGGAGTATGGCTTCTGAGCCGCACCCCAAAAGACTACAAGAGCAAGTATGAGGGCGTCGACCTGTCTGCGGACGTTTCCGGTATCGGTCGAAGCAACACGTATACTGCCTACCTGAATCAGTATGCGGATCTGCCTGCTGTCAGTGAAACTGTCGAGGTGGATCTTGCTGCCTTTGAGGGAGAAGGCGGGGAAGTGTGCGCGGAGGGCGTGCTGACAAAAGATGAATCCGAGCTGACCTGGAAGGTTCAGGTCCCCCAGGCCGGCTTGTACAATATCCGCCTGGAGTACCTGACAGTGGAAAGCCGCGGAATCGATGTGGAACGTGAAATCGCGATTAACGGGGAAGTGCCTTTCTCCGGCGCGAGCACGCTTTGTTTTTCCCGCCTGTGGACCGATGACGGTGAAATCCGTAAAGACAACCAGGGGAACGATATCCGACCCACGCAGGTTGAACGCTTTGAGAAGCAGACCGTTTACTGCATGGACGACATGGGCTACCAGACAGAGCCTTATGCCTTCTATTTCAATGAAGGTGAAAATGAGCTGACAATCCGTGGGGTGAACGAGCCCGTGATCCTGTGCGGCATGGCGCTGACCCCCGTTGTACAGTTCAGGGCTTACGAGGACTATCTTGCCGCGCAGCCTGCAGATCCGGGCAATGAGGAAGCCAGGAATTTCAGCCTGACCATCCAGGGTGAAGCTGCGCAGCTCCGCAGCGCGCCGAGCCTCTTCGCCCGGTATGACCGCAGTTCATCCCAGACTGTTCCGTATTCACTCAACAATACAATCCTGAACTATATCGGCGGCGAACCGTGGACCCATCCCGGTGAATGGATCCAGTGGGATTTTGAGGTGCCGGAAGACGGTTACTACAACATTTCCGTCAAGGCGAGGCAGATATACCAGCGCGGTGCCCTGTCCGCCCGGACAATCTATATTGACAATGAAGTGCCCTTTGAGGATCTGCAGGCTGTCACATTCAGGTACAACACGACCTGGGAGATGCGGACCCTGGGCGACAGCGAGGGGAATCCCTTCCGGTTCTGGCTGACCAAAGGCAGCCATACCATCCGGATGGAAGTGACCATGGGCAAGATGGGTCCGATCCTGAACAAGGTTGAGGACAGCATTTTCCGCCTGAACCAGATTTACCGCAAACTGCTGGTGCTGACCGGCGTGAATCCGGACCGGTTCCGGGACTACAAGCTGGAACGGGTTTATCCGGAAGCCATTCAGGCAATGGACCTGGAAAGCAAACGGCTGTACCAGATCGTGGATGAGATGATGGAGATCACCGGTGAGAAGAGTGACCGGGTGGCGACTGCACAGACCCTGGCCAACCAGCTGGAGACGTTTGTGCGGAACACCTACCGAATTACCGAATCCTTTACAAACTTCCGGGACAACATTACCTCCCTGGGCACTGCCATGCAGAACATGTCTGAGAGCAAGCTGGACGTG